>JBNJHN010000017.1:0-34566 GCA_051748565.1 Bacillota bacterium
ATTATTTTTCCATACCCCATCAAACCAATGATGACAAGGATTTATAAATTATGCGTCAGCTCTGCGAGCATACTGCAGGCGGGAAGCTCATTTACTCTCCAGTAACCGGGGCTTTATGCCTCTAAAATACACAGATCAGCCATATGGCGATAGCTCTCATCAAAATCGAGACCGTATCCAATCACAAAACGATCCGGAATAATAAATCCACAGTAGTCTGGTTTGAGCTCAACCTTCCTGCGATCAGGTTTATCAAGCAGGGTAACAACTTTCAGAGATCTTGGCTGGCGGCTGCCAAGATTCTCAATCAGGTAATTCAGTGTTAAACCCGTATCAACAATATCTTCGACGATCAAGACATCCTTATCTTTAATACTCTGATCAAGATCTTTCAGGATGCGCACCACCCCTGATGTAGCTGTATCAGCTCCATAGCTGGAAACAGCCATGAAATCGATCTCGACCGGCACCTCAATATGGCGGATTAAATCACTCATAAAGATTACTGCTCCTTTTAGAACAGCAATAAACAGGGGTTTTTTACCTTTATAGTCATTCGATATCTCTTCGGCCAGCTCTTTGACTTTAGCGTCAATTTGTTCTGCTGTAATCAATACTTTGAGGTTCTTATCTTTCAATTAAAATACCACCTTTATTCTGAGATTTTTTAAGCTTTCCTGTAAGGACGCCTCAAAACTTTGTATTCAAGAACGAGTGCCTGTTTCGTCTGCCCGGTCACTTTGTACGAGTCGGCGATCCTTATTCCGGCGACCCAGATAATATTTTCCCCCTCAGTTACCAGAGGCAGGCTTTCACGCTGGTAAAAGGGGATTCTTTGATCAATAAAAAATTCTTTTACCTTTTTAGCCCCGGGCGCACCCTGGGGATGAAAACGATCACCGGGTCTGCGAGATCTGACCATTAAAGAGCCTGAAGAAATTTTATCAAGATCAAGATAAGCCCGATAAGAAGGAGGAGGCCATGTGAGCTCAGACACATCTTTAATGCCGGCGGTTATTTTATATCCCCCCGGCAATACTGTTTTTCCGGGGATTTGTAGCATTACCGGTTCAAATGCTCTTAGTTCAGGATCCGATGCGTCTTTTATAACTAAGCGCTCATAAGAGCTGTAAACACTCAATTTACCCGGAAGATTTAACTGTCTGCCCGTACGACCCTTTTCTACAAGATCAAGGAGCTGTTCAATATGCAGATTACCGATCTCTTTTGTTGAAATATATTTTATCAGAGCATACCGTAAAACCCGACCCCGCAGGGCAGGAGGCAGATTCAGTAAAACTTGCCGATCCAAAATTGTTTCAGTTTTAGTAAAGCGGGCCATGCTGTAAAATTGCTTTATTGCCATATTTTGTAAATACATTCTATCGTCAGCGGCAAGGGAACCCAGACGGAATAGTGCTTCCCTTATCCGTGGGTTATACTCTAATTGCAACTGAGGGATCAACTCGAGGCGTAGCTTGTTTCTTGTATAGTTGGTTTCCAGGTTGCTGCTGTCTGTAAATGGTTGAAGGTTATTTGCAGCACAGTAGGATTCAATTTCACTGCGTCTGAGGCAAAGTAAAGGCCGGACCAGCTGGATATCACCCCTGGTCCGCCTGGGAAGCATGCCTGCCAGGCCATCAACTCCTGTGCCCCGGATCACATTTAATAATACCGTCTCAGCCTGATCATCGAGATGATGACCTAGAGCAATCCTGGAGGCTTTATACTTTTCGGCTGTTTCGAAAAGAAAATCATACCGGGCCTTGCGGCCTGCCTCTTCCTCTGAAATTGCATGCTGTTTTTTATAATTACGAATATCCACCGCCCTGACCTCAAACGGTAATGATAAATCAGAAGCAATCTTTTCGACCCCATCCGCTTCCTGTACAGCTTCAGGGCGCAGGCAGTGGTTCAGATGAGCAACAACAAGATTGAGCATATATTCAGAACTCAACCTCTTAAGAAGGTGTAAAAGGCACAACGAATCCGGCCCGCCAGACACAGCGACAATAACAGTACCGCCTTTAATAAGTAGGCCGTTTTTTTCAATATAATCCCTTACTTTTCCAAGCTGTGCCAACAACAATCACAACCTAAGCAGAATAAAGATAAAAAAACACCCTGGAACAGAGTGCCTTTCGATCTGCAGAATTATAATAATAATTTACTTAGAAAGCTTCCCGAAAAGAACCGCGGCCGCCTCTTTTGGATTCTGTGTTACGTTTCAGATCCAACAACCGCTCATCACTTTCCTTGAGAAAACGATTCATTTTATCTTCAAATGAGGCATTATTTTCAGTTGCAGGTTTACTCCTGCCACCTCTTTTTTGCGATGGGGCACCTTCGACTGCCTGACGGATCGATAGCCCGACTTTTCCATTATTTTCTACTGTAAGCACTTTAACACTAACTTTGTCTGCTTTCTTAAAAAATTCATTTATATCTTTGACATACTCATCAGCTATTTCGGATATGTGAACAAGACCGGTTGTTCCTCCTGGTAATTCGACAAAGGCTCCGAATTTTGTTATACCGGTTATCACTCCTTCCACAATACTACCAACAACTATCTCTTCCTTGATAAAAAACTCCTCCTTACTAATATTTACAACAAGACTAAGGTTATTATAACTTTTCTTATAATATTGTCAATCCTCTAATTGAAAGATGATTTCATCAGGTTTAACCAAACCAAGCCTATCCCTGGCCAATATTTCAATATAATCAAGATTCTGCAAACGCTCAATTTCAACTTGCAGATCATCCTGACGCCTCTGCTGAAACAAGACCTTATCTTCATAATCAGCCAGCTCCTGCCTGACTCGAAGCTGTTGGACATACTGTATCCCCATCATAAAAAGCAGGCCGAAAGCAACTAACACAGCGATTGTGCTTATTAATCTGTACAAAGTATACTTTTCCCCATGAGCATTTCGGGGAAAATTAGAAACAGGATTTTTGCTTTTCCCGGGTTTTCTATTCATGGTAAGCACAACTTTTCATAAAATATTACTTTATAAGAACTTTCGACGTAATAACTTCTTTTCCTGCAGCACCTGCTTAATCCTGTAACTAATTTTACCATATCAGGAGATTTATTTCCGGTCAGGGAAAAAAATCCCCCCTAAATGGGGGATAGGGGGATATATTAAAAATTAAAAAATATAGGCTGCTTGTTTATTTTACCTTTTCCTTTAATGCTTTACCTGGTTTAAATGCAGGTACGTTAAGGGCTTTAATTTTAATCTTTTCGCCCGTAGCAGGATTGCGCCCCTCACGTTCTTTGCGGCTCCTGATCTCAAAAGTTCCGAAACCGACCAACTGCACTTTGTCACCGCGAACTAAACCTTCAGTAATGCTGTCTAATACAGCCTCTACCGCTTTAGCACTGTCTTTTTTGGTAATTTCCGCTTTCTCTGCAACCAGATCAACTAACTCAGATTTATTCACCTTTTCAAAGCCCTCCTCATGCATAGTTAATAACCCTTAATAAATTCTCTTATTCGCTCTTTCGTAATAGATTCCTGCTTTATTCATGCATTTTCATTATTTTTTTGCTTCTTCCCACCATTTGTCCAATTCTTCCAGAGAAAAATCGGAAAGCTGCCGGCCCGACTCTTTTGCCTGATCGATAATATAGCTAAAGCGCTTAATGAATTTACTGTTAGCTTTGCCGAGAGACATCTCCGGATTTACTCCTACAAAACGGGCAATATTTACTATCGTAAAAAGGTAGTCACCCAGTTCCTCTTCAATCGAGGCCCGGTCCATGTTTCTGACCGCTTCTTCAAATTCAACCAGTTCCTCACCGGCTTTCTCAAGAGGTCCTTTAACCGTTGGCCAGTCAAAACCCACTTCGGCTGCACGCTTTTGCAATTTGTAAGCTTTGAGCAAAGCCGGAAGGGCACTATCAACCGATAGGACTGCTGACAACTTATCCTCTTTACGTTCATCTGATTTAATTTGCTCCCAGATAACTTTGACCTGGGCGGCATTATCGGCTTTACTTTTACCAAAAACATGAGGATGACGCCTGACCAATTTTGCTGCAAGGGAATCGACAACCTGATTAAAATCAAAGCGGTTTTCTTCCTTTGCGATTTGACTGTGAAATATCACCTGCAACAAAAGGTCACCCAGTTCTTCACGCAATGAATCGTCGTCACAGCTGTCAATAGCTGCAATCACTTCATACGCTTCTTCAACCAGGTATTGCCTCAGACTCAGATGGGTTTGCTTACTGTCCCAGGGACATCCGTCTGCAGCCCGCAGCCTGGCCATAATTTCAATTAAATTGCCCATGCTGCCTGAACGGAAAGGTGCAAGGTATAAAGTGGTGAAATGGTTGAAAAAGTTTTTACGATCAAGATTATAAAGAGGAGTTTCCCATACGGATTCATGGGGCATTCCTGCCGCTCTAACTGCCTTAACCGGGTAGTTGTCGGGATACAGCTCCTGCAGCTTAAGCTTTACACGGGAAGCCAGGGAACGGCTATAAACCTGAGCTATAATGAGATGATTAGGACAGGGTTCTTTCAGTCTTTTGAGGGCTAGCGCATCGTATACTGTAATACCATTAAGAAGGTCCAGTTTCAGGCAACTGAGCAGTGGCTCTAAAAAGCTGAGGCCATTTACTATCTTGATTTTAATTCCAAACCGGGGACATATTCTGTTGAGCCGCTCCACGGTTGCTTCACCTACAAGCGGGTGGCCTGGCACGGCATAACAGATTGTTCCATAGCGCCGGGCCGCTTTAATCAATTTTCCGGTAATAAGCCTGTATACCTGCTCAAAATCACTGCTTCGCTCATAAAGAAAATCAAATGATTGAACTTTACCACTTCCAGATCCATAAAAACGTGCAGATGGATGTTTCATTGTGCGGAAATACAAAGGATGCCCACCCGACAGCCAGTATTCTGCCTCACTGGTCAGGCAATTCGGGTTACCCGGCCCAAGACCGATAATTACTAGTTTAGGCATAAAAAAACATCTCCATAATTAATCTCTCATCAAACCCAGGCGTTCTGCCAGATTTAACAGGCGTGAACCGATTAGTGGAATCATAAGCAGTTCTTCTCTGCTCAATCCCCCGGAAAAAAGAAGGACCAGACCATATACAATAATACCGATCATAATTGCACCCAGGCTGGCAAATGCATTTAAACTGCCTGCCGAGAGCAAAGGATCAGCAAACCTGTAAATACCATTATAGGTCAGACATACAAAAACTGACATTACTATTGCGGCAAAACCCGGTAAGAATAGCAGTTCACGAGAATTACCGCGCCATCCTGTGAAGCGATATACATGGTAAAGGTTTAACACCGCGGCTACTCCGATACCGATCACGGAGGCCAGGGCCGCCCCTCCAACATTCAGGGAAGGAATTGCTGTCAGGAACCAGGTAAAAACAATTTTAACCAGGCCTCCATAAAACATATTCAAGGCAGGGATAATAGGCTTCCCCAGACCCTGGATCAATCCTGTTGTCGAAACATAAAGACAAAGCGGAATTACCGACCAGGATAAGTAGGCCAGGGAATACCCTGCTGCCGCATTGCCATAAAGAAGAACGGTGATCGGCTCAGCTAAAAGATAAAGCCCGATTGCCGAAGGAAGTGAAAATAATATTGTCAGTTTGATCGCTACAGCAGTCCTGCTCTGGATCAAAACATTGTTTTTCAGGGCATAGGCCTCAGAAATCGCAGGAACAAGGCTAATACTCAAAGCCAATGCTATGACATTGGGGAAATAGACTACAGGCCCCGCCATTCCGGTAAGCTGCCCATAAAGAGCACGTGCTGTTTCCAAGTTAAAACCGGCAGCCTGCAGCTGCCTTGGCACTACGGCCAGGTCAATCAACGATATTAGTGGGATAACCAGTCCGCCAATAGTAACCGGTATGGCCAGGCTGAAGATGCGGCCTATTATACGACCGACCGGTTCAGGCTTGTGTTCCTGCTGTTGTTCTGTCAAACTTAAAAATCTGTGCCGCTTTCGCCAGTAGAAAACCAGCAGCAGCAGGAATCCAGCCATACCTCCTGCAGCAGTACCGGATGTAGCCCCGGCTGCGGCAAATTCCAATCCTAAAGGCAATAAAAGAAGGACGAGAAATATTGAAAAAGCAACCCTTACCAGCTGTTCAAGCAGTTGTGACGACGCAGTCGGCATCATATTCTGTTGCCCCTGAAAGAACCCGCGAAAAGCTGCCATAATAGTCACAAAAAAAATTGCCGGTGATATGGCAATCAAAGGGTAAACAGCTTTCATATCTTTCACTACCGCCCGGGCAAAAAATTCAGCACCCAAAAAAAGGACCAGAGTAATAACCGCACCGGTCAGGGTAAGAATAAAAAAGGCTATGCGAAATACCCGCAGCGCCTCCCGGTAATCCCTAAGGGCAATATTTTCAGCCATGAGTATTGAAAGGGCAACCGGGATACCAGCAGTAGAAATTACCAGGAGTGTGGAGTAAATTGGATAAGCATACATGTAGAGGCCAATACCTTCATCTCCGAGGATAGCCGCCAGGATGATCCGAAAAACAGCCCCGATAATTCGGGCAATAATACCGGCAATGGCGAGGATGGTTGCTCCTTTGACAAAAGCCGTGCTGCTTTTAGGCAATTTTAAATACCTTCTTTACTGTTATTATGCTAAAATGTATTATAACAGTTATATTATACGTCAGCTACCGGCTGACCTCTCTTTAAAAACGCTGAATTGCTGCAGTAAAAGGGTCATCTCTTCGAGCAGAGCTACCGATTTACCCGCCACTGTTATTTTCAGGGTCAGCGGCCTGCGCTTAATTACATTAATATGTTCAAGGTTAAAATCAGCTTTTTCTTTCAACAGGTCGTAATCAAAAGAATTACCTGAGCAAAATTGAATTATAACATCAGACTGCTGCTGGTGAATCAGTTCCACACCCAGTTTAACAGCCAGGACACGTATTTCTGCAACTTTCAGAAGATGTCTTGCTGAATCGGGAGGTGAGCCGTAGCGATCGCTCAATTCCTCCTTGATTTCTTGGAGCTCGTCAGGCTCAAGTGCGCTGTATATACGCTGATAAAAATCTACCTTCTGATCCTGAGCAGATATATATGCGGAAGGCAGGTAAGCATTCACCCGGAGCTCAAGACGCGGTTTAACTTTTTCCTCGCGCTTTTCATTCTTCAGCTCGGCTACTGCCTGATCCAAAAGCCGGGCGTAAAGATCAAATCCGACAGCGGCTATAAAACCATGCTGTTCAGCACCAAGTATATTACCCGCGCCCCTGATTTCCAGATCACGTAAAGCAATTTTAAAACCCGACCCCAATTCTGTAAATTCTTTAATTGCTCTTAATCTTTTCTTTGCGGTTTCCGAGATTAACTTATCCTTACGGTATGTGAGATAGGCATAGGCCAGACGGTTTGAACGACCAACTCTTCCCCGGATCTGGTAAAGCTGGGCCAACCCAAATTTGTCCGCTTCATAAATGATTAAGGTGTTCACATTGGGAATATCCAGACCGGATTCTATGATCGTTGTACTGATCAGGATCTGATACCGGCCGTCCTGAAAATCGGCCATTACCCGCGCAAGCAAGGCTTCCGGAAGCTGACCGTGACCGACGGCTATTGAAACATGTGGAAACATTTTTTGAATTCGTTCAGCATATTTAATGATCCGGTCAATCCTGTTAAATACCAGATAAACCTGGCCCTGTCGATTAAGTTCGCGCCTGACAGCTTCCTGTACAAGTTTATCGGAATATTCAACGACATAGGTCTGTATTGGATAGCGGTCTTCAGGCGGGGTATCAATTATACTAAAATCTCTGACCCCGGCCAAAGACAGATGAAGCGTTCTCGGAATCGGTGTTGCTGTCATGGTCAGAGTATCTACCTCCAGGCGCATTTGTTTCATCTTCTCTTTCTGGCGGACACCAAAGCGCTGCTCTTCGTCGACAACGAGCAGGCCTAAATCATGGAAACGTATGTCTTTTGAGAGGAGACGGTGGGTACCGATAACAATGTCTATCTTACCGGCAGCGATTTCTTTAATCAGCTCTTTTTGTTTCGCGGGGGGAACAAAACGGCTTAGTTGGGCCACCCTGACCGGGAAATCTTCAAGCCGTTCCAGGAAGGTGCGATAGTGCTGCTGGGCTAAAACTGTGGTTGGCACTAAGAGGGCAACCTGTTTCCCCTCTGTAACCACTTTGAAAGCCGCCCTCATTGCAACTTCGGTTTTACCGTAGCCAACGTCCCCACAGATTAATCGATCCATAGGGTGATTCTTTTCAAGATCAGCTTTAACATCGGCAACCGCCTGGAGCTGGTCCGGAGTCTCCTCAAAAGGGAAAAGGACTTCAAATTCCTGCTGCCAGGGATGATCAGGCCCAAAACTATATCCGGCTACAGCCTTTCTTGCGGCATATAATGCAAGAAGCTCCCGGGCTAATTCTTCCACAGAACGATTGACCCTTTTTTTCAGGCGCTGCCATTCTCCACCTCCCAGGCTGTGCAGAGGAGGTGCCAGTCCGTCACCGCCTGAATATTTCTGGATCAACCCAACCTGGTCAACGGGGATATAAAGCTTGTCTGTGCCCCTGTATTTTAAGAGCAGGTAATCACGCCTGACTCCACCTACCTCCAGGGTGTACAAACCCTGGTATTTACCAATCCCGTGCTGCTCATGAACAACATAATCACCTAATGCAAGTTCACGGTAATCACTAAGGCGAACTCCTTCCTGCTGTTTAAAACGTTTCTTTTTCTTTCTGCGGGGCAGAAAGTTCTGCTCGGTAATAACTGCCAGCTTCAGACCGGGAACAATAAAGCCTCCCTCGAAATTGCTCGTAAGAATCGGCAGAGGAACCAAAGTTTCTGCACTACTATCCCCGATTATTTTAACCGTCGATAAATCTTGCCCGGCAAGCAAATCCTGAAGGGCTTTGCCCCTCGTTTCAGAAATAACCGAAAGGTATACCCTATACCCTTCTTTTATCCAATCCCGGTAATCATTCTTGAAAAGTTCCCATTGCCCATGATAATAAGGTGCGATTTTCGTTTCGATCATGAATGAATCGAGAGCTTTAAAAACTCCTCCCGCTTCAGGGAAAAGAGCAGTACCGATTAACGGGCAGGGCAAACGATTTAGCAGTTCCTCTTCTTTCCACGATAAATCGCTACCCGGAGCAAGCAGCCCGCCTTCACTCAACACACTGCTGTAGTAATCGTCCAATTCACGGCGAAGGATTATTCCTTTTTCGATCACGGCTGCCGGCTCTTCGATTAAAACCATATTTTTTGGTGAAAGATAGTCAAGAAGCGATGCGCCCTCTCCGTAGAAAAAAGGAAAATAACTGCTTAATATATCGAGGCCATCCGGTTGAGCCAGCCGTTCCAGGTGGCGGGATACCTGCTGTTTAAGCCTTAATGATATGTCTGTTTCGCCTCGCTTTCGCAGTTTTGAAAGCGCTATGTCCAAGCTCTGCTTAATCTTTCTTTCACCGCTGCTGTGAAAATCTTTGTTAATAAGCAATTCTCTGGCGGGCAAAATTGTTGCCATCTCCAGCTTTTCCGTGGAACGTTGTGTAAGAGGATTAAAATGTCGGATCGATTCGACCAGGTCATCAAAAAGTTCGATGCGGAACGGTTCCCGGCCGCCTGGAGAGTAAATGTCAATTATATCACCCCGGGCACTGAACTGGCCTCCTGTTTCAGTGATTGACACCCGTTCATAACCTCTTTCAACCAGTTCAACAATTAATTTCTGGCGATCAATTCTCTGACCGGGCAGCAAGTTGATAATAAAACCCTTAAAAATTAAGGGAGGAAGAGCTTTCGAAATAAATGCTGCTGCCGGGGCCACATAAATCCCACCTTTACCCGAATGCAACCATTCTAAAAATTGCATACGCATTTGCTGATATTCTTCACTTCGGGACAGCACTTCAGTATTCATGAACAGTTCCCTGGATGGGAGCATGTTAACCTGGCCCGGCAAAAATCCCTGTAGATCTGAAAATAACTTATCAGCTCGTGGAGCATCAGTGGTAATTATCAGAGTCGGCCTGCGGCAGAAATAAACGAGGGCAGCCATAAAAAAGGCCCTGGCACTGCCATCCATTCCGGTAACAGCAGCCCGGTAATCTGGAATCCTATTAATATTGGCTGTAATATTAATAAAGGAATCATCCTCAGGCCACAGGTTAAGTATGGTTTGCAACATAAAGCTGATCCTCTCTAAGGGAATTTTTTCAGACAGTACACCAAGAGAGAGGGGAATCGGCTGATACCCCCCATTATTTATGCCCTAAATTATATCCTGCCTTGATAACAGCGTCAAATCAATCAGACTGCCTTCCGCATTCGGTTGTCTTCCACTTATAATGGTCAACATATTTACCTTTTTGCGTCACTTTAGTTACCAAAGTAGTGTTCGGCAGATTGCAGTATTATTAATTATTAAGCATAAATCTGACTTAAAAAGGCCTTCTCCTCTGTTCATAGCACATTATAAAACTTCTGAATACTTGGCACGGCGATTGCTATATTATATAGCAGACATGTAAAAATTAATAGAAGGGAGACACCAACAATGACCGAGAAGTGTGCATTCTGGAATGAGTATGATTCGATTGCAGGGCATATTTGTTACTGTGAACTGGCTGCTTTTAACCGTCCGGTCAATCCTCAGTTCCTGCAGGCAATCGGCTGCTCAGCTGAAAAAAGAAAGGAATGCATGAAGAGTATGGTTTATGCCACGGGGGACGGAGTAGTTCCACAGGAGCTGCCTGCTCTGCAGCCTGTACAGGCTGCAGCTGCCACTCCGGTTTTATCATGTGATCCACCCCAGGAAATAGCGAAAACCGTTGTAGGTGTGGCAGAGAAAAAAACAGCCACAGCCGCTACCTCACTAATTATGCTCGCCATTCTCGCCGGAGCTTATATCGCTCTTGGTGCCGTAATGTTCACAATAATCACCAACGATCTATCGGTCTACATTGGCGACGGATTAAGCCGTCTGGTCGGGGGAATTTCTTTCTCGCTCGGGCTAATTCTGGTTATCCTGGGAGGCGCTGAACTCTTCACCGGAAATAACCTGCTGGCTGCAGGTTACCTGGACAAAAAAGTCAGTGGAAAACAAGTGCTCTCCAACTGGTTGTGGGTCTATCTCTTCAATTTTGTCGGAGCGCTGATTGTGGTAGCTCTTTTTTACTACTCCGGCATCTGGAAAGCCAATGATGGCGGGATTGCCATGAGGGTGGTCAACATTGCCTACGCCAAAACATCACTGACCTGGAGTGAAGCTTTTTTCAGGGGTATTCTATGCAATTGGCTGGTATGTATGGCTGTCTGGCTTTCCCTGGCCGGGAAAGACGCTATTAGTAAAATCCTGGCAATCATGATTCCGATTACAGCATTTGTTGCCGCCGGTTTTGAGCACTCCATTGCCAATATGTACTTTGTCCCAATGGGTATTCTGATCAAGAACGCCGATACAATTCAGGGCTTGCTTTCACCGGCCGTATTGCAGAGCATCAGCTGGCAGGCCTTTGTAATCAACAACCTGATTCCCGTTACCATCGGCAATATAATCGGGGGTGTGGTGTTCGTTGCAGTAGCATACTGGACCTGCTACCTACGCCCGATTATACCTAAAGGAATTATGGCCAATGGGAAGGTTTAATCAACAGTATTGGCTGCTTCAAGCACAATGCCTGAGAAAAAGTGTAAAGGAGTGAATAAGATGAAGAAGCTGGTCAACTGCCCGTACTGGAAAGAATACCAAAGCCTCAACGGCTGGGTTATGTTTTGCAGCGCCGGCGCTTACGGACGAAAACTGACGGTCCAGGAAGCAAAAAGCTGTGGCTGCAGTGAGATACAGAGAGGACAGTGCAAAAAAATAATGGAAAATAATGTCGGTTTCGGCCTGGTACCTGAAATATTAGTAGAATCAATTAGAGAAGTAAAAAAAGAGAGCAAGATACCTGCCTTAATATTGGGACGATGAATCTTTTTATAGCTCAATGCAGCAAAGACTACGGGTCCCCTTAAGCGCACCGTTTCGAAAGCGGGGCGCTTATATTGTGCTGGAACATAATAAAGGGTTTATACCTGTATCGGTAGAATAATATGGTAAAGAAATAAAACCCTGTTCAAAGGCGGTTGCCGCAATGTATATCAGCAAATTCGTAACCCCGGAAATAATATTTGGAACC
The DNA here is from genome assembly GCA_051748565.1 of Bacillota bacterium. Classification (GTDB taxonomy): domain Bacteria; phylum Bacillota; class Dethiobacteria; order DTU022; family DTU022; genus SKPH01. Next base: position 12,218 of record JBNJHN010000017.1, read on the forward strand.
GGCTCCCTGAATCAAGTCGGGGAATGCTGCAGCAGGCTCGGTTCCTCGCGTGTATTCCTGGCTGCCGACCCGGAATTGGCAGCCTTCGGCTGGGTTGAAAAAGCAACTGCATTTCTTGAAGAAGCAGAGCTGGAATATCAACTTTGGACTGAGTTTTCTGCCAACCCACGCGATTACGAAGTAGAAAAAGGAGCAGTAATTTATAGCGATACCGGATGCGATGCTGTATTGTCACTTGGGGGTGGGAGTGCCGTTGACGCGGCAAAGGCAGTTGCAACCCTTTCAACTAACAAGGGGAAAATACATGATTTTGAAGGTATCGACATGATCAAGGAGCCCCTGCCCCCCTTAATAGTTGTTCCTTCCACAGCAGGATCAGGGGCAGAGGTTTCCCAGTTTGCAATTATATCAGATAGCAAACGCAAAATAAAAATGACCATAATATCAAAATCGCTCGTTCCTGATATTGCTGTATCCGATCCCTTAATATTGTCAACAGTAAGCAGCAAAGTAACAGCTCATACCGGTATGGAAGCGTTAAGTCATGCTATTGAAGCTTATCTTTCACTTGCTGCAACCGATATGACTGACATTCACGCTCTCCACGCCATTAAGCTTATTTCTGCACATTTAAGATCTTCAGTCGCAAGCCAGGTCGATGAATCAGCCAAGATCGCCATGGGCAAAGCAAGCCTCCATGCCGGAATCGCTTTTTCGAATGCAGTGCTTGGCCTTGCCCACGCTATGACCCACCAGGTAGGCGGACTGCTGGACCTGCCCATCGGTACTATCAGTGCAGTTTTGTTGCCGCATGTAATGCGGTTTAATTTAATAGCCTGTGTTGATAAGTATGTCACCATTGCTGATGCCATGGGAGCTCAAATTGAGTATTTATCGGCACGTGAAGCAGCTGAAACTGCAATCGATATGGTTCAGAAGCTGGCCCGGGACGTAGGCATTCCTTCAGGCCTCGCTGAGCTCGGACTACCGGAAGACTCAATTCCCAACCTGAGCCGGAATGCGATTAAAGATGCCTGTTTCATAACTAATCCGCGAGATGCGGATGAAGAAGATATCATCAATATTTTTCTTGCCGCCCTGGAGGCGCCGGGGAGTGAAAAGTAGTGCCCATACAGAACAAGAAAATGCTTATTGAAAAACTGACAGGAGTGCACAGCTCAAAAAAATCTTATTACGTCGCTTTAAAGAAAAAAATTAGTGAGCTGTTACAAATTAAACGCGAGTGGGAAGTTACATTTTCTGCTGTAACCGACCTGCTGGTTTTTATTAACCGTGACTATGAAATCCAACGGGTAAACCAGGCAGCGGTCAATTTTTTTACCAGGCCTGAAAATGAAGTAATTGGTTCAAAATGTTACAAATTGTTTTACGGAAGGGAAGAAAAGTGCTCCCCCTGTATAGCTGATCAGGTATTAAATTCACATAAAACATCATACCTGCAATCCAGAACCCACTTTAACAGGGTTTTGGATATTTTTGCCTATCCTGCCTTCACCGAGCAGAAGGAACCTTATGGAGTTACTTATTACGCTAAAGATGTGACCCGTCTAATCGATTCAATCAAGCTTGTCTCGATGGGAGAAATGTCTGCCGGCGTCGCTCACGAATTAAATAGCCCACTGACAGCAATTGTCGGCAATTCACAGCTGCTACTCAGGGAAACAACACCTGAAGATCCGCAGTATCAATTGATTAAAGATATCCACACCAGCGGTATGCGCTGCCAGAGGATTATAAAGAACCTGCTTACTTTTTCCCGGCAGGATGAATTCACCTTTGAGGAAGTTAACTTGAATGAAATTATCGAATGTGCCCTGTCCCTTGCTGCCTACCAGATTGAAAAAAGCAAGATCAACCTTAGTGTTAAATTAAGCGATAATATACCTGCAGTATCCGGCAGCGCAAACGGCCTGGAACAGATTATCGTCAATCTTCTTTTAAATGCCAAGGATGCCGTCGAAGATAGAATGCGTCAGGAAAAAACCATTAAAAAAGGTTCCATTAGTATAAAAACGAGGATTCATCCGGATGGCGAGCTGGTCATAGTCGATATCTCCGACAACGGCTGCGGAATTGAACAGGAGCATGTTTCACAGATTTTTAACCCTTTCTATACAACCAAACAGAGCGGCAAGGGAACCGGGCTGGGCCTATCTGTAAGCCTGGGAATTGCACAGGCACACGGAGGCTTCATTGACCTGGACACAAAAGTCGGCAAAGGAAGCACTTTCAGCTTAATTTTACCCCTGTATCAAAAAGGCTCGGAGGAATAATTATGTCCAAGCATTATCAATTTTTAATTGTTGATGATGAACAGGAAATATGCAATTTTTTTAGCTACCTTCTAAAGCAGAAAGGATACGCTGCTGTTACTGCCAACACGGGAACCGAAGCCTCGGCTAAGCTGAAGCAGTATAAATTCGACACCGCCCTGGTTGACCTTAAGCTTCCCGACGCTAACGGTCTTGATGTATTAAAAGAAATTAAACACGTGCAGCCCGAGTGCGAAGTCATTATCATCACCGGATATTCGACAGTCAAATCAGCCGTTGAAGCTATTCAACTGGGTGCTTTTGACTACGTAGAAAAACCTTTTGTTGATATTAACGAAATGGAAGCGCTGCTGGAACGTTCTTTAAATGTAAAAGAAGATAATGAAAAATTATCAAAGGCACAGCAGGAGCTTGGTTTTGTAGTCGGGCGGAGCCAGAAAATGATCGGATTAGTCTCTGCAGCACAGAAGATTGCTAAAAAGAATATTACCGTCCTTATACAGGGTGAAACGGGCACCGGCAAGGAGGTCCTTGCCCGCTACATACATTCTGTAAGCCACCGCAATGACCGTTCTTTTCTTGCTTTTAACTGCGGAGCCTTTACAGAAACCCTCTTGGAGAGCGAGCTTTTCGGTCACGAAAAAGGATCTTTTACCGGAGCTACTCACCAAAAAAAAGGGATTTTTGAACAGGCACATAAAGCTACTTTATTTTTAGATGAAATTGATTCTGCAAGTTCGGCTATTCAAGTTAAGCTGCTGCGTGTTTTAGAAACAGGTGAATTTCTTCGTGTTGGCGGTGAAGAAATGTGCAAGGTGGATGTGCGTATCATCACCGCTACAAACGCCAATCTGGCCGCAAAGGTTTCAGAAGGCAAGTTCCGGGAAGATCTCTTTTATCGTCTGGACGTTGCTTCCCTGCACATCCCACCTTTGAGGGATAGGCCTGATGATATTGACATTTTTCTTGATTACTTTCTAAAAAAAGAGGCTGCTGCCAAGCAAATCCCCCTTAAAAGCTTTTCCGACCGTGCCCTTGAATTGGTCAAGAAACATCACTGGCCGGGCAATATAAGGGAGCTATCGAACACTGTAACCCAGGCATTGCTGTTAAGCAAGGGTAAAATTATTGATGTTGAGGACCTCCCGGAAAGAATCCACCAGGGCTTAGCATGCCAGGCATCTGATTATGCCTGCGATACTATAGTTTCAGAAGCCAAAGAGATCTTTACATTCTGTATTCCGGATAAAGCATTGGAGTTAAGAGAACTGCTCGGGCGCTTTGAAAAAACCTTGTATGATTCAATCAGATTCCGGGAAGGGTTCGAATTCGAAATCTTTAGCAGGGAAATAAGTAATTGGCGTGACGAGCTGGCCGCAAAAATCATAGAAAACGCCCTTGAAGATACCTACAACAACCAGGCCAAAGCGGCAAAACTACTGGGAATAACTCCAAGAGCTCTTCGCTACCATTTGCAGAAAGTACGCAAACCGTCAGGCAAAGGATAATTTGTTTAAGCTATATATGAATAATCCTGTCAAAATTTAATCTGAAGTAGGCAGCCCCTGGTTATAAACATTCATAGCAGCTTCCAAGCCTTCGCTGATGAATAATAGAACTGCCTCCACAGCTCTTTCCAACGCTTCAGTTATCAGATCCAATTCCGGCTGGTCAATAGATTGAAGGACATAATCAGCGCCTTCCATAAATGGCGATGGCTTGCCGATCCCGATTCTCAGTCTTGGAAAATCAGCTGTACCGAGTACTTCAATGATTGATTGAATCCCGCGATGACCGGCGCTGCCACCTTTTTTACGCAGCCGAATAACCCCTGGAGGCAGATCTAGATCATCATAGATTATTAGCATGTCTGAAGGATTAATAAGGTAATTTTGCATGAGTTCAATGACTGCAAGACCGCTGCGATTCATATAAGTAATTGGCTGGGCCAATATTACCTGCTTTGCCTTGTATTCCGCTGATACAAATAAAGCCTTGTGTTTTTGGGCCGGCTTTTCTGCTTGCAGACGCCTGGAAAGAGCTTCAATAACCTGGTAACCTAAATTGTGCCTGCTGCCGGCATATTGTCTGCCGGGATTGCCAAGGCCGACTATAAGGTACATCCAATCACCTCGTATATAAATCCACTACTTTTTTTAATTCTTAGCTTTTGCAATAAAAAAATACCGGTTTACAATTGCAAATCAATCTTATGTCTATCTCCATTTGCAGGATAATTTAAGCTTCAAGGTTATAGCATGAATGCCCCTCCGAAAAGGGGCATTATACATCAGCACATCAATCATTTTAAAATAAATCAAACAGCATAATTAGTTCCGGTTACTAACCTTCTTCCTCTGTCACTTCAGCAGCTGATTCTTCTTCGCCCTCTTCTTCAACAGCCGCCTCTTCACCTTCTTCAAGTTCCTCTTCCACAGCCGGCTCAAGCTCTTCCTCAGCCATCGGTGCCAAGACCTGGGCTAATGTAGTTTCCGGTGGAGTGATCAGTTCAATATCACCCTCCAGGATCAGGCTCTCAGCAGTTATACTGTCGCCAATATTTAGTTCCGAGATATCTATATCAAATTGCTCGGGAATATCACCGGGCAAACATTTAACATCGACCACTCTCGTAACCAGGGATAGGACCCCGCCTTCACCCACTCCTGCCGGTTCCCCAATAAAGTTTAGGTGGACAGCTACTTCGATCTTATCGGTCATAGAAATCCGAATAAAATCAACATGCAGGATACGGTCCTGATATAGTATATCTCTCTGGATATCCTTGAACATTACCGTTTCCTGACGCGTCTTTTTGCCTTTGGATTTAACTTTGAGATCCAGAAGAACATTGCTGCCACCTGTTGACAGAACCTGTCTTAATATCCGTCCGTCTAATGTCAGGGGCAAATTATCTTCCCCCCTGCCGTAGATAACAGCCGGGACCATATCTTCATTGCGCATATGGTTAAGATCCCCTTTGCTCATAGACGGCCGGGTTATTGCTTCCAATTCCATTCTATCCATACTTTCCCGCCTCCTTCTGCAATAGTATACTTCAGGAAGCAGTGAAAATCAACTCATTTAAAAGAGTTCGCTTACCGAACGTTTATCATGTATGCGTATAATCGCTTCCCCAATCAGTGGGGCAACGGAAAGTGCCCTGAAACAATCACGCAGACCTGTCAGCAGACCCCTGTCGACAGGAATTGTATTGGTATAAACAACTTCCTTAATCTTTGAATCACTTAAACGCTTAAGGGCGGGACCTGAGAATACCGGATGCGTGCAGCAGGCATATACTTCCTTAGCTCCTTCATTCAGCAGTGCTTCAGCGCCAAGGGTAATCGTTCCGGCTGTATCAATCATATCATCAATAAAAATTGCCGTCTTTCCGCTTACCTCACCAATTATATTCATGATTTCGGCCTTATTTGGAGCCGGTCTTTTTTTATCGATTATAGCAATGGGCAGCACCAGGCGATTGGCCAGATCACGGGCTCTTGTTACCCCGCCCAAGTCAGGAGAAACAACTACACCGTTTGCAATATTCTTTTGCTTGAAATACCTGGCCAGTATCGGCAGCGCAGTCAGGTGGTCCAGTGGAATATTAAAAAATCCCTGGATCTGACCGGCGTGTAAATCCATGGCCACAACCCGATTTGCTCCGGCAGCTGTTATCAAGTCGGCAAGAAGTTTGGCAGTAATCGGGTCACGCGCCCGTGTTTTGCGATCCTGTCGCGCGTAAGCATAATAAGGAACAACTACATTAAGTGAATTAACCGAAGCCCGTCTTAGCGCGTCGACTATGATTAGAAGTTCCATAATGCTATCATTTATGGGTCCGCAAAGCGGTTGAATCAAAAACGAGTTGGTTCCACGAACGCTTTCTCTGATACTTATTGATATTTCACCATCACTGAAACGACTTACTTCGATCTCACCCAATGGCACTCCGACAAAATTAGCAATTTCGAGGGCCAGCTCCCTGTTTGCGCTGCCGCAAAAAATCTTCAGCTCTTCTCCATTAACCAACTTTAACCCTCCTGCAGAAACTGATTACAATTCACTGCCCAGGAGACACCCTGGTAATATTTTTTATAATAATATGTTTAATGTGCAGACTTTACCTTCATTCTATTTGCCGGTTCGCTTTTCCTTCCGATTAAACCAGGACTTTGATCAATTCTCCAGGGATTATTCCCGGTGTTAGTTCTTTTTTTCCACTTTTATATGGGCAAATGGGCCAATCTTTTGGTTACTTTCAATAACACTGTTCTCAACAACCGAATGCTGAACAACAGCACGATCTTTGACCACGGTATTATTGAGATGCGTATTCGGGCCAATAAGGCAACCTGCACCAATAATTGTTCCCTTTTCGATTAGACAATTTGGCAAAATAACTGATTCACTGCCGATCCTCAGGCCAAAATCAATATATGTTGAAGCGGGATCCGTAATAGTAACTCCACTTAACATGAGGGCACTGTTAATCTTTGACCGCAATATCTGCGACGCTTCGGCAAGCTGGACGCGGTTGTTAATGCCGAGGCATACCCTGTGATCATTAACCAGGTATGCTCCAACTTTATGCCCATCTCGATGCAGCAAGGCTACAATGTCTGTCAAATAATATTCTTTTTGGATATTATCGGTAGTTAAAAGCGGCAAGTAGTATTTTAGAAACTCAAGGTCAAAACAGTAGGTGCCTGAATTGATCTCATCAATATCTTTATCTTTTTTTGAGGAATCCCTCTCTTCAACTATTTTCTCGACAATATCTCCCTGCCCGCGGATAACCCGTCCGTAGCCGGTCGGGTCAGGTAAAATTGTGGTTGCAACTGTTGCAGCATAATCTTTATGATGGTCTAAAAGTTTTTGTAAATGGGTGGCTTCCAGCAGCGGAGTATCTCCACACAGCACAAGCAGGGTTCCTTCTGAAGGCAAATGACTAAAAGCCTGCATCACGGCATGCCCTGTCCCAAGCTGCTGCTCCTGCAGAACATAACTCCATCTTTCGCCCATAACATCCTGAACATTCGAAGCGCCGTGGCCGACAACAACCATGACCTGGTCTGTCAATTCCGCGGCGCTTTCTAAAATATAGCTTAACATGGGTTTTCCGCAAAGAGGATGAAGGACTTTAGGTAGAAGGGAATGCATTCGTTTACCTTCTCCTGCAGCCAGGACTAAGGCCCACAGCTGTTTCATCATCTGCTCCTCCTGTTACAAAAACTCTCTTGATGCCATAATACTGCAGCTATCCCGAAAGAGGTAACAGCAGTCCGGCTTTTATTAACAGCCTGATCAGATTTTAATCGCAGCTGCTTCGATTCCTTTGCTATAAGCTTCAAGGACTGAGTTTTGGATGACTTCCCTGGTTTCTGCATTGATCGGGTGAGCAATATCCCTGAACTCTCCATTAGGGGTCCGCTTACTGGGCATCGCAACAAACAAGCCATTATTGCCTTCTATAACCCTGACATCGTGAACTACAAATTTATCACTGAAAGTAATCGAAACAATTGCCCTCATTTTACCTTCCTTGGTTAACCTTCTGATTCGGACATCGGTTACCTCCATAATAACCCCCACCTTCCATGATGAATTATAATGACGGATTTTGGTTATTTAATTACTTCGGCAATTCGCAGAAAGTTCCTGCATAAATGAGAATATTTTCACTTGGCAATTCGAAAATAATATTTTTTAATAAATCAATTTGGCTTGCGATCAATCAGGAAGGTTTTTCTTTACTAATTCCAGGTCGCTAATTTTGTCAACATCCAAGGCTATTTCTACGCAGTCACTAAAAACAGCACGGGCTTTCAAGTCAAGTAACTGGGATAGGTGGCTCTCCAAATCACTTATGGAAAGACTCTTAAGCAAGTATCTTAAAATAAACGATGGTGGCAGCAGGCGCATTAATTTAAGGGGCTTTTTACGGTAGGATATAAACATTTCCAGGCGGGCACGGTTTTTGAGAAACCAACCCGGGCGAATCAGTCCGATATTGCCACCGGTTATATGACCATCTTTTAAGCGTACATAGGTACGTTCGGTATCGGGAAAACGTTCAAGGCAAGTATCACGGGTTAAAACAGGATAATAAAAATCGTGATCATAAGGCGCACAGTTCGCTAAAAATTCTTCGATAACTTTCTTATTGAGCAAGGGGATATCCCCGGTAACGACAAGACAGAGACGGCTTTGATCTACAGCTTCAAATCCTGCTGCCAGGTTGTCAAGCATGCTGACTGTTTCGTTAACCACCGTGAAATCATAGCCTTCCCGGAGCAATGTATTCAATTCTTTCTGCGGTCCCGTAACAACTATATTGCCGACCGACGGAGCTTCCTGAAGAGCCTTCAGTATGTAAGCAAGTTGTGGCTTACCGTGCAGCTTAATAAAAGCTTTATTTGTAACACCCTCCTGTTCGGTTAGCGGTTCAGGCTTGCCTCCACCAGCCAAAACTACGGCATCAAACATACAACCACTCCTCGTCCCCGGTAATAGTCCAGCAGAGGTAAGCCCTGCCGTTTTGCTCCTCAACAGCATATGTGACACTACGAGCAAGGTTGTAATTATCGAAAATCATAAAAAGGGTCGGACCACTTCCGGAAAGTGCCGGGTTAAGTCCGATTTCCCGAAGCTTGCTTCTTAACTCTTCAACCTTGGCAAAACCTGGCAGAATAGACGTTTCTAAAGTATTGGTTAAATCTCTGGCCAGCCATTTGATAATTTCTTTTTTAGAACTTCGTTGAATTGCATCTACCAGGGGGCGAATTTCCGGCTTGCCGAGCAATTCCCGGTCAAATGAATTGTAGGCTGCAGCTGTCGAGATATTTACCCCCCGTGGTAAGGCCAGTACCACCCAGAAAAAAGGTAAGTCAGGTAGTTTTTCCAGCTTGTCACCGCGTCCCCGGGTCAGTACTGTCCCTCCATGCAGGCAATAAGGCACGTCGGAACCCAGTAGTGCGGCAGTCTCCATAAGGTCTGCCTTATCGAATCCTAGCTGCCAGCAGCGGTTTAAGCCCAAAAGGGCTGCAGCAGCATCACTGCTACCGCCGGCCAGCCCGGCTTCTACAGGAATATTTTTAAAAAGGGTGATTCTGACACCGGGTAAAACCTTTCCGGACTGCTCTTTAAGCAAAGCAGCCGCCCGATAAACCAGATTCTCTTTCCCGGATAATTCAGGATCAGTACAGAAAAAATACCAGTCTTCATTGGGCAGCGGCTCAAATAATAGTTTGTCAGCTAATGAAACCTGCTGCATAACCGACTCTAAATCATGATATCCGTCAGTCCTTCGACGAAGGATACTTAGACCAAGGTTTATTTTAGCCGGTGCCCTGATAAAAAATGGCCGGTCCATAATTAATTCATCTTCACCAGGCGTTTATTATCTGTAATACCGGGGATACGCCCTCTTTTTGCTAAAGCCTTACCATGTACTTCTTTTAAATCAAGGGTCATGTCTATAGCCGGTGCACGTGATATGTAGCTGCCAACGCCGAAAGCATCGGCACCAGCATCGGCAAGAGTTGCCATCCGTTCAGGGTTCAGTCCCCCCGAAACGATAATTTGAACATGCTTAAAACCGGCCTGGTTAAGACGGGCTCTTGTTTCACGAACCAGGCCTGCAGTAACACCGCCCCTTTCTCCCGGTGTATCGAGGCGAATTCCGTTCAGCCGTTTTCCCAGAGCCTCGGCGACTCTCAAAGCCTCTTCAGTTTCATCTTTAAAGGTATCAACAAGAATTATTCTGGGAGCATCTTCCGGGACAAACCGATCATAAGCTTTAGCCAGTTCCACCGTGTCTCCGGCAATCAGGAAAGCGGCATGTGGGACTGTGCCTACCGGGGCACGACCCAGCAGCAGGGCACCCAGGATGCAGCTGCAATCATCAGCTCCACCAATAACCGCTGCACGCTCCATGACCGGCGCAACAGCGGGATGAAGATGCCTGGCTCCATAACAAATAATCTTATGGCTATTTACTGCCTCCCTGCAGCTTCGTGCGGCAGTGGCCCAGCCACTTGAGCTGGCCAGAATACCCAGAAGCGGTGTTTCGTAAATACCAAAATCGCTATAGCGTCCTTTTATGCGCATTACTACTTCTTTAGCTTCCATTGCTTCGCCTTCAGGCAGAGCCCAGATTTCAAGTTTGCGATTTCTTAACAAATAAAGTGATTCATCCACCCCGGCCAGAATCCCACCCCGGGAAGAAAAAACTTCTGCCGTTACTTCCGTTTCGCCAAAGCCCATTGAATCAAGTAAATCCCTGGTTCGAACAAAATAAATATCACTGGTCAGGCCTCTATCAATCTCAGGTCCCGTAGCTGAAAAAAATCGTTCATCTGGTTTAACCTTTATCGAGGCTACATCTTTTAGCGTAATGAACTCTGTTGTTTTCATAAGATTCCTCCATGCTGTTCAAGTGAGATTAACGCCAAGTGTTTTTTCCATTTCCTGCAGAGCAAAATGATGAGCCTCCGGATCAAAGCTTGCTACAGCTTTGGCCGGAACCGATACCCGGTAATTAAGCATTCGAGCTTCTGCCGCAGTATGTAAAATGCAAATGTTGGTAGCACAGCCGACCAGTTCTATATCGTTAATTCCTTTTTCGCGCAGGGTTAGATCAAGGTCTGTACCAAAAAATGCACTAAATCGCCTTTTATAAATTATTCTATCGCCGGGTTGGGGGGAAAGATCCGCAATTATTATATCGCCACCGCTACCTTCTACGCTGTGCGGCGGGAACATATCAAATTCCCGGTCATCATCAAGGTGTTGGTCGCAAATATAAATTATTGTTTCATCTGCATCACGAAACTTTTTCAGCCTTGCCTTAACCTCGGGCACAAGTTCATTTGCAGCCTGGCCTATATATAATGCCCCATTTGGGTCAATAAAATCAACCAGCATATCAATAACCAGCAAAGCTTTCACTGTGAACCCTCCTATAAAACTTATTATAGCCAACTGAAGTGGCTATTCTACATAAAATATATTAATCCTGCCGGTTCCGTAACTGTATAATCCCTTCCAGTTTATCGGCCCCATCCACCTCTAATATGTTTTTCAACGATAGCCGGCGAAATTCTTCTTGCATGAAAACAAAAAGCCGGATCTAAATTAGATCCGGCTTCAAAACCAGCGTCGCATTTTCAATGAAAGCAGTTTATTGCGCTTCCATTATATTTACAATCCTACAGTACGCCTTAATTCACCTTCATTGAAACTAAGTTCAACAGTTTCAGTCAGGACATCGGCATAACTGAAGGAAAGTCGTTGAAAATAATTATTCTCGTCAACCCTGACAATAAAAATAGAAGGATATGTGCTTTCAAGCACCCCTTCTTTTTCGTAAGTCTTGCGCCGGCCACGATTAGCCCGCAGTTTTATCTTTTCACCCAAGTGCGATTCAAGCTTCTTGCGGATTTCAAATAGGACATCTTTGGCCACCATTTAAAACCACCTTTTATTTATTATTACTTGAATTATAACACAATATCGGTCAAAACGTCAAGAAATAGTGAGATTTGGGGCATAAATGGGTTAAGATTGCAGAAAAATTAAAACCAGTTTCTTATTTGAGCTATTTAAGTCAAACTAAGGGCTATTTTGTAAAGCGATCGGCAACAGTGGTTGCGCCAAATGAGTCAGGCTTGATAAAGGCCCGGTAACCGCTTCCAATTACCATACCGACAACCTCTTTAATAATATTCCTGGTTTCGCCTTTTTCTCCGACATCAAGATGTATTTCAACATTCAAGCGGCACTCTCCGTTATAAGCCAACTTTTCAGTCAAACGGGTTGCCACTTCAAGGCTGAGAAAGGTTTCGTAGTATATTCGCTGGCGCAAACTTTCCATGTACGTTTTTTTCTGCTTATGGTAATAAAATCGGCCACCTTTACCAATACGGTGAACAACTACTGCTGTAACAAATATAACTGATTCATTAAGATAGGAATGCGAATCGGTACCAATAATAAGTTTATATGAATCATCAGGATACTCATTCGTGTAACATACAAGATCCTCGAACATATCCTGAAAAGTAACCTGGCCCTTCGAAGGGCTGGTAAAAAGCATCCTGTATGCGACCTTTCTGCTTAAGATTAATTATTCATCGTAATTATAAGTGATTCGGGTCAGCATTGCAAACTGCCCTGCAGTTAACTGCTCGGGTCGGGTATCTGGCTCAATTGAAGCTTCACTGAGCAGCTCATGCATCTGTGAATGAAGCCCGGGAAATATCCTGATCAAATTATTAAAAATTGTTTTACGACGCTGCTCAAAAACACCCTGTACTAAATACCAAAACAAATTTTCTTCAACCTCGTTAAGCATACGATGCCTTGGCCGGAGGTACAGCACTGCCGATCCAACCTTCGGGCGGGGCCAGAAGACATTGTTGGAGACGTTAAAAAGCACTTTTCCCTCGGTATAATACCGGCTGATTATTGAAAGCGCCCCGTAATCCGGTTCACCGGGATTGGCTACCAGGCGTTGCGCCACTTCTTTTTGGAGCATCAATACTGCAGATTCAAAGGGGAAATGTTCCCTGAACAGGGCATACATAAAGGGTCCTGATATAACATAGGGCAGGTTTGAAACCAGCTTAACCTTTGCACCGGGTTCAAAGAAATTATTAATCAACTGGCCCCAATTAACTTTCAAAACATCCCGTCTGATCACCCTAATCCAGTAGTGGGACTTAAATAGTTCTTCCATAAGAGCAGCCAATCCTCTGTCAATCTCAATCGCAAGAAGATTAGCTCCAGACCGGGCCAGCTCCGCAGTCAGAGCTCCCACACCGGGACCCACCTCTATAATTGCATCTCCCTCTTTAACCTCGACTGCGGCCGTAATCTTGCGTGCAATATTCCCATCGATCAGAAAATTTTGCCCCAGCTGCTTGCGGGGCTTGAGCCCGTGTTTCTCAAGCAAAGCCATAACTTCCCTCGGCGAACTCAGATCCGGTATTTCATTCAACTGCATACAACCCCTCGAGTAATAAAGCTTTAGCCACACCTTATTTTATCTCCCGCCGGTTAAGTGCGTCAAACCAGCTGTTGTTTTGTGAATTCTTGGTAAGCACATTAAAAATACCACCACTTTAGTTATCATGGCAATGGGGCATCTTTAGGTTGTGGAAATTGGTTGTGGAAATTACAAAAATATAATGACAAAAGGCCGGCTATGCCTTATAATATATTTTACAATAGTAACAATTCACCTGTTTAAGCAATTTAAACCGAGAAAGGGGGATCGCAACTCTCCGGAAAAGTTAATCCAAGCTTTTGATCAATTTTAATTACTTTAAGGAGGCGTACTATAAAATGTCAGATTTTAAGGGAATTTTGGACAACCTGACTAAAAAGATTGAAGCTGCTGACCCGGAAAAAATGAAAGGGATAAGCGCAGTATACCAGTTTGACCTTTCCGGCGATAACGGCGGCATTTTCCATGTAGTCGTTGACGACGGCAAAGCAAATGTAGTTGAGTCAGAACACGACAACCCAAATATAACAATTAGCATGGCGGCAGAAGATTTTGACGCAATGCTCGACGGAAAATTGAATGCGACCTCTGCTTTTATGGCCGGCAAGTTGAAAGTAAAAGGCGATATGTCCCTGGCCATGAAACTGCAGAGCCTGCTCGGTTAATATTTATTCACTAAAGGGGTTGAAAACCCGTGTTTAGCCTTGAAGGCAAAGTTGCCCTGGTTACAGGAGGTTCACGCGGTTTAGGCAGAGCCGATGCCCTGGCCCTGGCTAAAGCCGGTGCGGATGTTGTCATAACCGACATCCTGCTGGAAAGCGACAAATCAGACAGCGCAGATCAATATGGACCTCTGGCGCAGGTTATGAAAAGCCAGGGTATTGTATACACTGAACAGACCGCTTCAGAGATTGAAAAACTAAATCGCAGGGCAGCAGCCTATAAAATGGACGTTACCAACCGGGAAGAGGTCCGGGAAGTTATCGCCACTGTAAAAGAAAAATTCGGACGTATTGACATTCTAATTAATAATGCAGCTACCCTGGATCATGTCGCTGCTCTGGAAAATCAGAGCGACGAATTCTGGGAACGTGATTTAAAAATCAACCTTACCGGAGCATATAACTGTGCAAAAGCAGTCTGGTCCTACATGAAAGAACAGCAGTGGGGCAGGATTATAAACATGGCCTCGGTCGCCGGTACATTAGGCGGGTTTGGCCAGGCCAGCTATTCTTCTACCAAAGCCGGCATTATAGGCCTTACAAAGAGTCTGGCTCTTGAAGGAGCAAGGTTTAACATTACCGCTAATGCAATTGTTCCCGGTATTATCGGAACAGAAGCCTGGAAGAGCGGCAATCCGAAAATGAACGAGCGAATGATAGCCCGTACTGCCTTCCGCAGGCCGGGTGAACCGGAAGATATTGCCCATGCAATTGTCTTTTTAGCCACGGAAGAAGCAAAATATATTACGGGTATCGAGTTAAATGTTTCCGGCGGGATTGAGCTATTTACTTTTTAGCAAGCCTGTTTATTTTGAGTTTAATGTAAAACAGCGCTGCCATTTTAAAAGGCAGCGCTGTTTTTTTAACCTTGGATTCAAGGGCCCAATCATAATCTTTGATCAATATTTATGGACGATCTACAAGCAAATCTGAAAAGAGACGAACTGAATTCAGGTAAATCTGTTGTGCCAATTGATCGAAATCCTGGTTTAAAACCAGTGCAGCCCTTTCATAAGTAAGTTTAATGTAGGAAGGTTCATTGCGCTGACTCCGATACGCCTGCGGAGGCAGGTATGGCGAATCAGTTTCCAGCAATAAACGGTTAGAGGGAACGAATTTTAGCAGCTCGCGTAAATCATGAGAACGGGGATATGTTAATGGGCCGGCCAGAGAAATATAAAATCCCAACGCTAAAAAAGCTTCAGCCCAATGGTGATCACCTGAAAAGCAGTGCATAACTCCCGCCGGGGATGGCAGCTTTTCCTCTTTGAGAATCCGCAGGGTTTCAGAATGCGCTTCGCGACTGTGAATGATAACCGGTTTATTCACACGAGAAGCAAGGCGAAGATGCTCCCTGAAAACCTTTTCCTGGTTATCCCTGGTTGACCGGTTGCGGTAAAAATCAAGGCCGGTTTCACCCACTGCTAAAACAGTATCCAAACCAGCCAATATTTCAAGCTGATCGATCCAGCCCTGACTTACCCGGTCTGCTCCGTGCGGATGAATTCCCACTGAAGCATTGATCATGGAATAATGCCTGCTCAATTCAACTGAACGTTGCGAACTCAGTTCATCAGTTCCGGCATTTATCACAGCAGTTATTCCGGCCTGCTTTGCCCTGTCCAGAACCTGGTCCAGGTCATTATTATACTGGGGAAAGTCAAGGTGTGCATGAGTATCAATCAATACAGCCAAATTAACTAACCCTGCTTCCGGAAGGCATATCGGTGTCAACTGTGGTCAGGGCCAGGAGGCCATCTTCAGATGTTGCCGCAAGCAGCATTCCCTGCGAGAGAACTCCGCGCAGTTTGACCGGTTTTAAATTTGCGACAAAAAGAACCTGCCGGCCGACTAAATCTTCAGGTTTGTAATATGCGGCAATGCCGGCTACTACCTGGCGCAGATCATTTTCGCCGATTTCAACTTCAATTTTCAATAATTTGTTGGCTTTTGGTATGTTCTCGGCAGTAACAATTTTTGCGACTCGCAAATCAACCTGCTGAAATTGTTCAAGACTGATCAAACCTTCGAATTCTTCCACATTATCCCCGGTGATTGCATCCTGGGCTGCAGGCTGGGGCTGGCCACCCTGCACTTCTCTTATCTCTGCCAGCAGGTTAAGACGTGGAAACAGGTCTTCGCCCCTGGCAACAATTGTTCCGGGTTTGATTGCACCCCATTCCAGCAGACTTGCCCATTTCTGTAATGCGCTTTCATCTCGAAGACCAATCTGATCCCAAATCCGATCGGGTGTGCGGGGCATAAACGGGCGCAGCATAACTGCAATGAAGCGAATGCTCTCGATTAGATTATAAATTACTGTTCCCAGACGCGCTTTTTTGGCAGGATCTTTTGCCAGGTCCCAGGGCGTATTTTCATCAATATATTTGTTACTGCGTCGTACCAATTTCCAAAGCTCGGCCAGGGCATCGCTAAGTTTCATCTGATCCATGTATAATTCTACTGCTGAAGGAGTTTCCAAAGCCAGTGACCCCAATTCGGCATCACTATTTTCATCGGCAGCGGACGGTTCCGGCAGGACTCCGGAAAAATATCGCTCAGCCATTGTCAGGGTCCTGCTGACCAGGTTGCCAAGATCATTGGCCAGGTCTGTATTGATACGGGTTATAAAACTTTCCAGGCTAAAAATTCCATCCTGCCCGAAAGGTATCTCCCGAAGAAGAAAATAGCGCAGGGCGTCGGAGCTGTAGCGATCAGCCAAAACACGGGGATCGATGGCGTTGCCCTTCGATTTTGACATTTTCCCCTCCTGCAGCATCAGCCAGCCATGACCGAACACAGTCTTCGGCAGGGGTTGATCAAGGGCCATCAGGAATATGGGCCAGTAAATTGTATGGAACCGAAGAATATCTTTTCCAATAAGCTGAACATCCGCAGGCCAGAAAGTTTCATATATACTTCCTTCCTCACTGTAACCCAAAGCTGTAATATAGTTGCTCAGGGCATCCAGCCAAACATAAATGATGTGCTTCTGATCAAAAGGTACAGGTATACCCCAGTCAAAAGATGTCCGCGAAACACATAGATCTTCTAAACCGGGCTTTAGAAAATTGTTGACCATCTCATTTTTCCTTGAGATCGGCTGAATAAATTCCGGATGTTCCTCGATATAATCCTGAAGGCGTTGGGCATATTTAGACATCCGAAAAAAGTAGGCTTCCTCAGCAATCAGTTCAACATCGCGGCCACAGTCAGGGCACTTGCAATCAACCAGCTGGCGTTCAGTCCAATATGCCTCGCATGGGGTGCAATACCAGCCCTCATATTTTCCCTTATAAATATCCCCTTGTTCATGAAATTGGGTAAATATCCTGGCAACTTTTTCTTTATGACGCGGTTCTGTGGTGCGGATGAAATCATCGTACTCGATATCCAGTTCTTCCCAGAGCTCTTTAATCCATGCTACAATCTCATCAACAAAAACCCGTGTATCTTTTCCGGCTGCTTCAGCCTGACGCTGAATCTTCTGGCCGTGCTCATCAGTGCCGGTGAGAAACCAGACCCGGTAACCGGTCAGTCTTTTAAAACGGGCAATCGCATCTGCAGCTACAGTGGTATAGGAGTTGCCGACATGCAGTTTATTGCTGGGATAATAAATCGGAGTTGTAATATAAAATGTCTTTTCTCCTGACAAATTCAGGCCCCCCAACGCTTTCAAAGATGTCGTTATTATATCAGAGCAGATCCAAGTGTCAAGGTAAATACCCTATATTATCCTTCAGAGGGGCTTCTTGTCATGTAATATTCTTGTAAACCATGTAATATTCTTGTAAACTTGAGTAAATAGGGAAAAAAACTATTGACTTACCATGTAAATTACTGGTATAATATCCGAACCAGCCTTGCTCCATCATGATGAAAAGGAGGAAATGCTATTGAAATCAACAGGGATTGTTAGAAAAGTGGATGAACTTGGTAGAGTAGTGATCCCTATAGAGCTCAGACGTACCCTGGGGATAGAAGTCAAAGACGCCCTTGAAATCTACGTTGATGCAGAAAAAATCATCCTCAAGAAATATGAACCAGCCTGCCTTTTTTGCGGCAATGCCGATAATGTGAAACATCTCGGCAATCGCATTGTGTGTCGGGAATGCATCGACAAACTGGCAAAGGATTAAAAAATTATTAGCAACTCTGAAGACAGGGGCACAGTTTTTTCCGTGCCCCTGTTGTCATGGCAGGTCGACTTCTTCCAATGGATATTCCTTTACATAAGCCGATTCTTCAAGCTTTACAGTCACAGTCTTCTTTTTCCGATTAATTTCTTTAACCTGGCCATGCCCATCCGGAGTTACCACCGCATCACCGGGTTCGGGCATTTCTTCACGGTTATTTTCATAAGCGCTGGCTTCATAACGCAGGCAGCACATCAAACGACCGCAAACTCCGGATATTTTTGTCGGGTTGAGGGATAGATTCTGTCCTTTGGCCATGCGAATGGAAACCGGTTCAAATTCCTCCAAAAAAGTAGAGCAGCAGAAAGCCCTCCCACATGGCCCGATTCCACCCTTAAGCTTGGCTTCATCACGAACCCCAATCTGACGCAGTTCAATACGGGTTTTAAAAATTGAAGCAAGATCTTTTACCAGTTCACGAAAATCAACTCTTTCTTCCGAAGTAAAGTAAAAAATAATCTTGTTGCGATCAAAATTATACTCCACACAAACAAGCTTCATATCAAGACCATGCTCTTTGATCTTCTGCTGGCACTTTTTAAAAGCTTCAGCTTCTTTATTTTTGTTCTCTTCTACCCGACAGCAATCTTCTACAGTCGCAATGCGAATTACCTTTTTCAGGGGAAGCACCAGGTTTTCTTCCGAAACATCTTTGTCAGCTTTAACAACCATCCCTATTTCCTGACCCCGTGCTGTTTCAACAATTACCTGCATCCCTAATTCTATATTATCTAAAGCCGGTTCAAAGTAGTAGGTTTTTCCGGCCTGCCTGAAACGAATTCCGATAACCCTGAGCACTTTGACAACCTCCTTTGCAGCAATATAAGCATCTTTTCCAATAACAGGCGGTGGTTGATATTCGTTGTCAACATATCATAAATAGTTGAATTAATTAACATGACAGCTTCTTCCAGTCCGGCAGGCGGCACGCTCTCAACCCACGTAGACGCCTGTTTGGGAGATAAAGACTGTTCTCCCATATAACACAGGTTTTGAATCAGTCCATCGCGGAAAAAGAAACAGATCAGTTCAAGAAAGTGAATCAGATCTTCTCGTTCTGAAAGAGAAAACGCCCAGGCCAATAGCTGATGGGCCGAATCACAACCGGACGAAAGATTATAGGCAAGGGTTTTGGCTTCCTCAAAACGTTCTTCAAAGGCCTCGTCATCGGCCAATTGATAAGCATACCCTGGAAGGCCGCCTGTTATACGGGCAAGCAAATCTGCCTTTTCATCAGATATGTTTTTATTGATCTTAAGCAGCTCGATTATTTCTGTACGATCCAGCGGCTTTAATCTAAAATGCTGGCATCTTGAAAGTATTGTATCAAACAATAATCGCGGCTGCTCAGCAAGTAAGATAAAATAGAGCTCTGCCGGGGGATCTTCCAGGATTTTCAGCATAGAAGAAGAAGCTTCCGCTGTCATCATTTCGGCTTGATCGATCAAGCAAACTTTTCTACTGCCATGCAGATAGAAGCTCTCGCGAACGGAGCGGATCTGGCCGATTTTGATTCTGCTTCCCTCAGGCTCTATGATGAAATAATCAGGATTATTTCCTCTAAGAAAACTGCGGCACGATGAACATTGCATGCAGGGTTCGGCTCCGTTGCGGTTGGAGCAAAGAACAGACTGGCTTAAAGCCTTGCCCCAGCTTTTTTTACCGCTTCCGGAAGGCCCCGTTAATAAAATGGCATGGCTCAATTTGTCTCCAACCAGGGCTCGGCTTAGGAGATAACGCAGTTCTTGCTGTCCTGTCAGGCTGCTAAAACTCATTTTTACCTCCCGGCTAAAAGGCGCCCGGTAATAAGATCCTGAACCAGGCTCCAGATAATCCGCCCCTGAGACTCTATATCATCCGAAGCGTTAACTATCTTTATCCTCTGTATGTTTTTTTTGGCAATTTCAAGGTAGCCAGCCCGAACCCGCCGGTGGAACCAAAAATCTTTACTTTCCATACGGTCAGATGTTGCTCCCCGCCTGCCGGCTGCTTCTTCAACCGAAAGATCCAGTAAAATCGTCAGATCCGGTGAAATGCCGGCGGTTGCCTGACAGTTTAAAAAACGTATCAAATTTAAACTCACTCCGCCCCCGTAACCCTGGTATGCTAATGTAGAGTCTGCAAAACGATCGCATAAAACGATCTTGCCGGTCAATAGAGACGGTAAAATGACCTGTTCGGTCAGTTCTGAACGTGCCGCCATGTAAAGAAACAGTTCCGCCTGAAGGGAAGGTGAGTAATTATTATCAAGAAGGACCTTTCTGATATTTTCACCGACGGCAGTACCCCCGGGCTCCCGAACAGTAATGTATGAGATCCAGCTGTCATGAAGCCTTTTCTCCAGTATTTCGGTCTGCGTTGATTTGCCGCAGCCGTCAATGCCTTCTAATGTAAGAAACAGACCCCGCGTAACGAGCACCCCATTTGAAAAACTGCATTTAATTAGTTTTAGACAGTCAAAAATACCGCAGACTCTGCCGGCATGCGGTATCCGGATCAATCAACTTCATCCCTAAAAACTATAGTTAGGCGCCTCCTTGGTGATCTGAACCCCGTGTGGGTGGCTCTCTTTAAGTCCGGCCCCTGATATACGGATAAATTTAGTTTTTTGCTGCAATTCATCAATTGTAGTTACTCCACAGTAACCCATCCCCGCCCGCAAACCTCCGGCCAGCTGAAAAACCATATCACCGACGGTTCCCCGGAACGGCACTCGTCCCTCAATACCCTCAGGAACAAGTTTCTGCTCGTATTCCTGGAAATAGCGATCGCGTGAACCTTCTTTCATAGCCCCAAGCGAGCCCATACCGCGATAGACTTTATAGCTGCGGCCCTGGAAAATTTCGAACTCACCCGGACTCTCCTCTGTACCAGCCAGAAGACTGCCGATCATTACAGCAGAAGCTCCGGCAGCCAGCGCTTTTGTTACGTCACCGGAAAATTTGATTCCTCCATCGGCAATAATCGGCACATCGAATTCTTTACCTGTACGGGCAGCCTCAAAAATTGCAGTTATCTGGGGCACCCCGATACCGGCAATCACCCGCGTTGTGCAGATTGAACCAGGCCCAACCCCCACTTTAACCGAGTCGGCGCCAGCCTTGACCAGGTCGCGGGCCCCCTCTGCTGTGGCAACATTTCCTCCCATTACCTCGACGTCAGGATAAAGCCTCTTAACCTCTTTAACTGTATCCATGACGGGTTGGGAATGGCCGTGAGCAGAATCAATTACAATCAAATCAACCCCTGCCTCGACAAGCGCTTCCGCCCTGATAATAGCATCTCTGCCCACACCGACAGCTGCAGCAGCCAGGAGTCGCCCGTTAATATCCTTTGATGCCCTCGGAAACTGGATTGTTTTTTCTATATCTTTAATTGTGATCAACCCTTTCAGGTTGAACTGATCATCTACTATAGGCAGTTTTTCGATCTTGTGCTGCCTCAGGATTTCCTGGGCTTCTTTTAGTGTAGTTCCTTCGGGAGCAGTAACGAGTTGTTCGTGGGTCATAGCTTCGCCGATCGGCCGTGTATAATCTTCCTCAAAGCGGAGATCACGGTTGGTGATTATCCCGACCAGCTTCTCTCCCACTGTAATTGGCACTCCGGATATGCGGTAGCGCTCCATCAAAGCTGCTGCATCATTGAGGGTATGTTCGGGGGTAAGGCGGAATGGATTGGTAATTACTCCATGTTCGGAACGTTTAACCTTATCAACTTCTTCAGCCTGTTTTTCTATTTTCATATTGCGGTGAACTACTCCAATACCGCCCTCCCGGGCGATGGCAATAGCCATCCTTGCTTCAGTAACTGTATCCATCCCCGCAGAGAGAAGCGGAAGATTCAATTTAATATTTCGGCTCAGGCGGGTTGCTATTTCAACATCACGGGGCAAAACCTGTGAGCGGGCGGGAACTAAGAGGACATCATCAAAAGTAAGGCCTTCCCAAGCAAATTTATCAGCCTGCAAAATGCACGCCTCCTGCTGTTTTTAGTTGGGTCGTTAATTGAAGTGATCATAACAAACGCCCCCGATAGTGTCAACTAAAGTGCCGGGAATTGAGAAATCCGGAATACTCTCATGCTATGCAGGATAAACTGCGCCAAAAAAAGAATTCATTTATTA
>JBNJHN010000018.1:0-2278 GCA_051748565.1 Bacillota bacterium
GGTTTAATTTCAAGCTTTCCCTAAAATTCACCTTCTTCACTAATAAATCTTTTCTTCTCTGGACAATCCCAGACATTATAATTGTTGCATCTGGGGCATTTTGTTTAATGATGTATAATGACCTAAAGAGTTGATGATCATAGCTGTTGAAAAAGCATCCTACAAGGTAATCATCAAAGATCAAAATTGGGTTTATAAAGCGCAATGAAATAAATATTGCAGCCAGATATAGAAGAAATAATCGCAGAACTTAGCAAGTAGAGTTCATTAAAGGTCTTACCTTATAAGTTATCTTTAAAAATTAACTGCTTATGTTTATTTTTATGAGCTATTACGTCCATAAAAGTTTTTAAGCCCATAAAAATCAAGAGGATAAATATATTTTGGAATGAACCTTCAGCTATGAAATGGCTGATAGCTGCTCCTGCCATAATCGTTAAATGGATCGGGAAAATCCTGGTGTAGGGTTTGCTAAAAATATCAGCGATACTGACTGCTGTAGATCCTTTAGTTTTGCCGGGTTCAGTTTCTGTTAAACCTTCATCCACATCCTTATAAAAAAGATACGAGTATAGATGATTGGCAAAAAACAATAGTGCTCCAACCAGGCCTCCGAAAAGATTTAAGGGAAACCCTTCGCTACTGGCAAATCCCACAATAAAAATAATGTAAACCAGATGAAAAAGCCCATAATGCATCGCAAAAAATCCGGCAATAACTATTTTAGCCATTTTGGGTTTTGTTACAGCCAGATCATTTAATTCCAGGGGTTTGTCATCACTCATCTCTCTTTCAATATCTTCCAGTGGATAATTATAAAGCCTGTAAAAAGTAAAAATGCCGATGCTCACGCTCTGAAACCAGTAAACAATCATCACATCGTAGATGCTCCATCTAAAAATAATCGCCATCAAAATGTTGATTAGGTTTACAGCAATTAACGACTGTGTAGTCCTGTCAGGCATTTTTATTGATCCTCCACAGCATTTAGTCATAGACTGCATTTATGCTATTATTTTTAGTCAATCAGGGTACTTAACTTCTGTAAAAGCATTTATTTTGATAATAATATGATGGTTTTAGGTGTATTACATGGGAAAAAACCAAGAACTATAATTTTCCCTTATCATGAATATCTTTTCTACATTAAGCGAAAAGGTTTTTAAACTTAACCCCTTATTGCTTGCAGCCTGATCGTGCCGCCGGCAGATACTTTCTTCCACAGTTCGGGATCTCCGCTAAAACGCCCGACCAGGTTAACCGGGCTGGCCGGTTTAATTTCAGTATCAGTCGAGGCGGGAGTTTTACCAAAAAAAATGCAGAAGCAGTTACCTTCAGGCCAATAGGCCAGGTCGCCTTCCCTGACAACACTGACGGCATTCTCAGGGCCGGTCTTGATCGGTATGACAAAGTAAATTTCATCGCCCCAGGTACTTGCCGCAGCACTTATCGGCAGCGCTTCCCAGATCAGGGTTGCGGTCTGACTGTCATTTAGCTCCGCCTCCATCTGCACTGTTTCGGTTATGATCATTATTTTTTTCGACACTGGTATTCCTCCTTGACCATGACCCTGGCCTGATAATAGAGTTTAGTATAAACATAAAGATCAGTTCTTATAATAGCACATTCCCTTCACTACCTTACACACCGCCCTGTTAAACATGATTTGATGAATACCCAACCGGTTACTCCTGTATACTAATTCGGATAGAATGCTTAAACAGTTACTGCCCGGAAAACAGTTCTTTAGATCTTTCATCTGGAAACGCAACTCTTTCAGCTAAAGTCTTATAATTTTAATAAGCTAATGGCCTGGCTTGTTATTATCCCTGGTAATTGTTCTTCAGCAGAATAACCTGCCCGGAGAAAGGTGATCCCTCGGCCAGCTTATCTATATCGCTGTCTGCTGTAACCAGCTTGGCACTGACAGCTATTGCCAGAACAAGGTACAAACTGTCATAAACAGTAAGGCCCTGCGCCATTGCCAGATCCAAAGCTGACGGCATCAACTGGCTTGACTGTATCAGACTGAGAGGGCTATGGAGCGTAAATGCGTGCATGATTTCCCTGGCGTCATCCCCAGCAATTTCATTGGATCGTGATTTTTTCCATAAAACACTTCCCACTTCAACTATTAACAAATCCGGGGCCAATAACCTTGCCCGCTGATCCTTATAAAGCTGCAAGTATTGATCTGCAGCATCACTTAAGGGCTCTGGAATATACCATTTCACGGCAACGCTGGCATCGATAACATAGCTTTTCATCGGTTCCGGTC
>JBNJHN010000018.1:2378-33710 GCA_051748565.1 Bacillota bacterium
GCTGCAAGTATTGATCTGCAGCATCACTTAAGGGCTCTGGAATATACCATTTCACGGCAACGCTGGCATCGATAACATAGCTTTTCATCGGTTCCGGTCAGCCCTGAGCAACTCGGTACTATCCTTATATTCTTTGCCATATGCTTGTAATCGCTCTCTGATTATGGTTGCATATTGCGTTTTTAGCATGCGATCTTCTATCGCTGCACTTTCTATAATAATCTTTAACTCCTGCTGTAATGACCGCCGGTTATCTGCCGCTTTTTTCTTTAAAGCTTCCACAATTTCATTGGAAACATCCCGAATAAGTAAATCAGGCATCCTAATCATCCCTTTTTTATGGTGATATCATTATGTTAGCAGGCAAATTTAAATCGGTCAACCTACGAGCTAAAACAGCCTTACCCTGATAATAATCTATTCGTGCGGTTTTTAATTACATGGGCTAATTTTAGGGATACGAGTATGATTATAAGCGGAAAACAATTTAAAGATATGAGACTTTTATGCACCATTTATGCTATATTCTTTAGAATAGAATAATTCATTCCAGAGCTTGATCGGAGGACAATAATTTGTATGATGTAATTATTGTTGGTGCAGGTCCGGCTGGATCCACCCTGGCGAGGCTGATCAGCACAAATTATAAAGTTCTTTTAGTAGATAAGAGGTTTGGTCCTTCAAGCACTGCTCCCAGTAAAAAGTGCTGCGGTGGTTTACTGGCACCTGATGCCCAGAATATATTAGGCACATTAGGACTGGCCTTGCCCCGTGACATCCTTGTCGGGCCACAAATATTCAAGGTTCGTGCTATTGATCTGCAGGCTGGTTTGGATAAATACTATCAGCGTTTCTACATCAACATGGATCGGAATAAATTTGATCACTGGCTGATTTCACTTTTACCGCACAGTGTTGAAACCAGATTTGGCAAACATTTAACTGAGATTGAAAAAGGGGACTCTTTCCGAATTCAACTTAATGGGGAGAATAGCCTGGAAGAGTTGGAGTGTAAGGTGCTGGTAGGAGCCGACGGTGCAGTTTCGTCGGTACGCCGGCAGCTCTTTCCTTATTCCGCAAATCCTCACCGCTACCTGGCAATCCAGGAATGGTTTTTAACTTCAGATGTAATGCCTTATTTTTCAGCCATCTTCGAACCATCAATTACCGATTTTTACTCCTGGATCATCCCCAAGGAAAATTGCTTATTGCTGGGTGCGGCACTGCCACCTGGGAAAGATGCCTACCAGAAGTTTTCAAGGTTAAAACAGAAGCTAAACCATTACGGGTTTAACCTGGAGGACAGTATAAAACGGGAAAGCGCTCCAGTCCTGCGCCCAACCCGATCCGGAGAAATCCTCATGGGCAGCAATAGAGTTCTGTTAATCGGTGAAGCTGCCGGACTGATCAGCCCAAGTTCAGCCGAAGGTTTAAGTTACGCCTTTACCAGTGCCCTGTTAGCTTCCAGGTCGCTCAAAGAAGGACTTATTAATCCGGCAGCAAGATATCAAAAAATGGCGAGACCTTTGTACAGGAATATCAATCATAAACTAATAAAGAGTTCTTTGATGTACTTCGCCCCATCAAGACGGGCCATCATGGCTTCAGGATTTTTCACCATGAATGTTGAAAATACATGGTAATCAGCGTCCACTTGAAATTCCTAGACTGGAATGGTTCTGCCTCTCGCCCAGAGACGCAGGGCTTCAATATCTTCACTGCGCAAAACAGAGAGCGGCCGGGTGCCGTGGATTTGCTCCAAGATATGCGAAGCACCGATATTCTGCTGGGCTGTCTTAGCACTGTAAAGAGCAGAGATTATTACCTGCTCGATTTCGGCCCCACTAAAACCATCACTTGCGTCGGCCAAAGATAACAGATTATTTTCTCCCGTTGCCAGGCCTCTTTTTCCGAGGTGAATACGGAAAAGGTCGGTTCTCGTTTGCCGGTCAGGCAGATCCACAAAGAAAATTTCATCGAAACGACCTTTGCGCAGCAGTTCCGGCGGTAATGCCTGAACATCATTGGCTGTAGCAGTAACGAAACATTTTTCTTTACGTTCCTGCATCCAGGTCAGAAATGTTGCCAGGACCCGTTTAGAAACCCCTCCGTCTGATTTGCTGTCTGAAACAGCCAGACCTTTTTCTATTTCATCGATCCAGAGACAAAGAGGGCTGAGCCTGCCAGCTGTCATCAAGGCTTTTCGCAAATTCTCTTCTGTCTGGCCGATGTACGAGCCATAAAGCTTGCCTAAATCCAACCGATATAAAGGCAAGTTCAGTTTTTGTGCAATAATCCTTGCTGCTAAACTTTTTCCGCAACCCTGAACCCCCATTAAGAGGATCCCTTTTGGCGGAGGAAGCGCCGATTTTCCAACCAGATTGAAGCTGCCTTTTCGTTCTTCCAGCCATTTCTTCAGGTTATGAAATCCACCGATCTCTTCTTTTGTTTCTAGCGGATAAAACTCCAGGAGTCCTTCTTGATCGTAAATCCTGCGTTTATATTTTTCGATCGAAACTAAATCTTCAATGCAAAGACGGTTATTATCCAGGGCAGCCTGATGAAGAGCATTTTTAATTTGCTGTAAAGTCAAGCCTTTAAAAGCCAGAACAAGCTGTTCTATTTCTGCATCGTCCAGCTTAACTGTCACCTGGTCGTGCCAACGGGTTAGTTCAGTTACTGAATTTCTTATTAAGTGTCGAATCTCTTTTATATCGGGATATCCACCGACAATATGAACAGCCGATGATTCCAGTTCTTTTGGCAGATTATAGCTATGGCTCAGAAAGACCAGGGTGTCCTTGCGGCTGTTAACTTGTTTTAGAATATCTTTGCAAAGCCTGAGGATAATCGGGTCGTTCAAGTGAACAGTTAAATCTTTCATAACATATAGCGCTGCTCCCCAGGGCTGAGGTTTCATCAACAGATCAAGTACTGTTTTAAGTGCAATCCCAGGTGCCCCGCTCTGATAAAAAGCATTTTGGTTTTCACCGCGGATCAGACCACCGGTAAGGGTCCACTGAAAATACTCAAGGTTTTGCTCGCTGGCTATTTCTTTTAGCTGGATGACGGAGTAACCTTCATCAGCAGTTTCTAGAAACAGCAGCGGGTACCGAGATTTAATTAAGAGTCCAATTTCTTCCCTGGTGTTCATTTTTATACACCTTCCAATAGCTGTAACCTTTAATAATTTTAGGTTTTTATAGAACTATTAAAGAGTTATGATTCCACAATTCAAACGATGATTCCTGCCGGATTTCAAGTCATCTCCCAATAAACGGAGTCGCCCTTTTTTCAAAACAAAAGCCTACAGGTTAGTTGAAAAGGCGATAGCAATGATATATAATTTCTCTGGCCACAGGGGAATTATATGATTTTAGCCCTCACCATAAAGACAGAGATATAAAAAAAAATAAGGAAATTAACCACCATGGAACAACTTGTATCACTTGATCGAAAAAAGATCTACAACGGTCTCTGGCGCTTATCCTGGCCGGTAATGGCATTTATGGTGTTCCAGACTACACTGGAATTGGTTGACTTATACTGGGTGGGCCGTTATGGCCAGTTTAAGTTTTTTTGCTGCTCCGCTGATAATCAAACTTTTTACCGGCGATACCAAAGTAATTGAGGCAGGAGTTTCATATTTACAGATTATCGCTCCCGGCCTTCTTTTGTTGGGCCCTTTTACTGTGATTGAGGCGGTGTTTAAAGGTTCGGGGCACACCCTGCCGCCCATGGTCAGTGCCATGATCGCCAATTGGATTATAAAAATACCATGTGCCTATCTTTTAGCTATGGTCATCGGTACCAATGGTGTATGGTGGGCAATTACAATTTCTATTCTCGCTGAGTTGTTATTCTTATTATTCTGGTTTCGAAGGGGTCACTGGCTTTACAAAGAAATCCGGGTTGCTATTTCTGAGTAAATCTGTCTGCTTCCAAATATTAGATAATCAGATCTTCCGAATCTGTGCTATTTGCCGGGAAATGGAGACTAGATTTCCCACATCATCCCAAATCTCACCGTCAGCTTCGAGGAGCCCGCAGGTAACAAAGCGCGTCCGCAAGATGAACCTGAGCCACTCCGTTTGCGGCATATTTCGGATGTTAGTAGATAACTCAATAGTGGGCACCCAGGAAACCGGCCCCTGGCTCACGAAAATTGCCGGTGGGATTGAATCGGCAATTAGAAGAAGTGAAATAGTATCGTATTTGCTTCCATCCCTGAATTTCACCCACCCCTTCTGTTCGGATTTTTCCGCAGTTTTGCCCTGCAGCCAGACTGCGCTTGCTGGATCGATACGCATTTCCAGGTTTTTAAAGAGACTATAATTCGGCAATTCTGGCATCATTATACAGGATTCGATCGGAGCCAGCTCTGGAGCGCCGGTCTCATAATACTCTATTTCGCAAGCCTTTTTTTCGACCATAAATGTACCCAGGGCACGTATCTTCTCCTTTCCGTTCTGAATGAGCTGTGCTTCATAGCGATTAAACTGTTTAGAACGAGAAATCTCCTCTATATGTATCTTAGCTTTACCGGGAACACATCTATCTAAAAAATTTGCTGTCATAATCGGCGTAGACTTCTTATCGGAGTGCTTCATTATGACGCTGGCAAGTATAGCCATTAGATAGCCACCGTTGGGATTACCGTTTACTGCCCAATTGTCGGTAACTGTTCCCTCAAAAACCTTCGGGCTTTTCTCAATTAAAAAGATATCATTATTGAACATATCTGTTGCTTCCTCCTGTGTGCTTTATACGCCTATCATTTCTAACAATACTTATTTCATAATCTTCTTGTTCTGTCATTTTTGCCGTTTTAATGATCCTGAACTTGCTTTTTTTAATAAAGATGATAGCATCTGATTTTTAATACAAGATAAAAGTGACTACAAGAATAATCAGGCCAATTACCGAAGCTCCGATATCAATCAGGATTACACCCCGGCCTCGATCTTTGCGCAGCATAGCCGCAACTGTCTTCTGGAACTTCTGGTAATCAAGAAGCAAAACCAGGGCCTTGATTGCGGTCAGGGAAAATAAAACCGTCAGGTAAATTGAGTTTTCAACATCTAAGGTGAAATGTAAATACCAGGTTAAAACAATCAAGAACAGTCCAAGCAGGGCAATAACAATGATGAAAGGTGGGCGCTTCTCGGAGTAAAACTTTTCGATAAAACTCTTTTCATCCCAGGGCAGCAGATGCATGTAAAATGGTTTCAGAAATGCGGCCAGTCCGAAAACAATACCGAGAACTTTAAAGTAGTTCATAGTTCAGACCTCCTAGTAGAGAAAGAATCCCATTAATAATGACGCTACGCCTAAAATCAGCGCAAATAAGTTAATCAGGGTCAAGGTTTTCCGCTTCCTTTCAAGCACCTGAACCACAAAGGCCCTGAAATTTTTGTAGTTAAAGAGTACCTGTGACATTTTGATCAGGGTTAGAGTCAACAGAAGGGTGATGACAAGCGAATAGGGAATTCCTGCAGTGAAATGCATATACCAGGTAAAAATGACCAGGGCAAGGCCAAAAACCCCGATAAACCAAATCCAGCGTGGTTGCTTTTCTGTATAAGCTGTATTTAGCTCGAATGCATTCCACTGTTTCGGGAAAAACTGGATTGCCGGCCGGGTCAGGATCAAAATCAATCCAAAAACAATACTTAATACCTGAAAATAGTTCATTATAAACCCTCCTTGTCGTGCCCTTTTTGCAGGCCTTTTCTAAGAAATGCAGGTATTTTGCGTGATTCTTCTTTTAAAGCCTCGATGTCATTAATCAGGAACTCTCTGTAGTCAGGGTAAATGTCAACAAAGTACATCATGATAAACTTTAAAATACGGATCACAAAATCCCTATCGAAATCGTCCCGTACTTCGCCCGCCCCAATCGCTTCGTCCACCATCTTTTTCACATAATCTTAAAAAGCCCTGGTTAAATCACCGAAAAGTCTTTCCTTTAGAGGCCCATATGTCTTGTTCCGCAGACGGGCACTAAGCTGGTGTTCTCGGTGGTGTTGTACTGCAAAATTTACTATCTGACCTATCGCAAAAACCTATTTCAAAAGAACTGTTGCAATAATCGTAAGACCGACCATAATAACATTGCTTATGCTGTGCATCATCATTGGGTAATACATGCTTCCGGATTTTTCATAACAATCACCATAAAAAATCCCTAATGAAATTGAGAGGATTACCTGAAACAGGCTGAAATTTACAGCAAAAGGGGCAAATGAAAAACCAACATGTGCCAACCCAAAAATAATTGCAGCAATCATATTTGCATAACTTATTTTCCCCTTAAAAATTCTTCCTTTAACAGCAAGCGCCAGCATAGTGATGGCAAAAGCTCTAAAAATAAGCTCTTCTGACGGGCCGGATAAAAAGAGCTGAAATCCCAATTGCCCAAAAATGTTGGTAGCAGTCAGCGGGTATTGAAATGGTTGAAATGAACTGGCAAAAATCGCGATGATATGACTTACCAAAGAACCTGCACCAAAAATAAGAGCAAATTTTAAAACATGTTTTTTGCCAACCTCAATATCCCCCCAGCCAAAACCAAAATCAAGAGGTTTATATTTGTTTATTGCAAAGATCATGAAAATGAAAATGAGCGCCTGGACGATATGGTGCACAGATATCCAGGCATATGAACCGTCCGGGTCAATGGCGTGATAATTAAAAAGGTCGGCAATTACACCGGATAATCTGGGCACACCTAACAACAGTACTGTCAGGAACAGAATCCATAGGATTTTCTGCAATGCTTTATTCATTACCGGATCTCCATTTTTTTATTTAACTTTTGCCTTATCAGTGTCTTTTTCTCATCGGTCAAAGTTGTACTTTAAGATAATATATCATATCTTTAAGTTAATCATTTCAATTTTTAGTATAATGATAAGGTGAATATAAAATATAAAAAACCTGTTAAAGAAGTTAAGGCCAGGAGCGCCCTGCACAAGCTAAGAAGGAAGATACCGTACGGCTGGGATCTGAACCTGTACAGGGGATGTTCTCATAACTGTGTTTACTGTTATGCCGCCTCTTCCCGTCGATATTTCGGAAGCATAGATTTTTCCGATGAAATTTTAGTTAAAACCAATGTTGCTGCAGTCCTGGACAAGGAACTTCAGGCACCCGGCTGGCAGCACAACGTTATAAATATCGGCGGTGTTACCGACAGTTATCAGGCCGCTGAAGAACATTACCGCCTGATGCCTCAGATCTTGAAAGTTTTAATCAAACATAGAAATCCGGCTATTATATCAACCAAATCAGACCTCATTTTAAGAGATTACGATCTAATTGATCAACTCTCCAGGCTTACTTACATAAATATCGCCCAAACCATAACTACCTGTGATGAAAAAGTCAGGGAAAAGATTGAACCGGGCGCGGTCTCATCAGAAAAAAGATTTGAAGTGTTAAAAGAGTTCGGGAAAACAAATGCCTCGCTTGGTCTTCACGTTATGCCGGTCATACCTTACCTGACAGACCAGGAAGAGAATTTAGAAGAACTTTGCCAGCAGGCAAAAGAATGTGAAGTTGACTACCTTCTGCCCGGCACCCTCTATTTAAGAGGCCATACCCGGGCCCGGTTTTTTGATTTTATGCAGAAAGAATATCCTGCCTTAACCGAGCATTTCAAGGAACTCTATAAGACTGGAAGCGCCGGGAAAACTTATAAAACAGCCCTATACCGGGTCGTAAACAGGCTGAGGAGCAAATATGATTTGTCGAGCAGCTACATGAAGCCGATGAGAGACAGGTTAACCGGTAACAAATTTTCAAATTAAGAGATAGGAGTAAAAAGTTATATGGAACAAAAAATAAAAATCACTGACCTCTCCCTTGACAGGCTTGACGAAGCAATTGAGGTAATGCTTACTGCCTTCAAAGATGAAGCACTAACCTCATCATGGCTGGATCTGACCGATCCAAAGTTGAAAAAAGCCTATGCAGCTGCGGTAAAAATAATATATATTATTCACCTTGATTCAGGTGATCCTATATATACTGCAATAGAAAAAGAGAGTATTGTAGGCGTTGCTGTCCTGTCTACTCCTTACGCAAAGAAAAGTAAGTCTAAATCAGCTATTTTGATCATCAAAAACCTGCCCCGACTGCTCAGGCTGGTTCCTAAAGCCATTAAGGCAGCCCGCGCACTCTTCGCAGCAACAAAACCTCCTTCCAGTTTACCGAAAAACTACTGCACCTTTGAGATATTCGCTGTAGACCCCGTATATCAGGGCAAAGGAATCGGCCATCATCTCCTTGAACACCTTCACTATCATCAATTTAACAAAAGCAATATTTCAGGAGTATACCTGGTCACCGGAGATGAAAAAAACGTAAAAATTTATGAACGCTTCGGCTATGAAGAAGTGGAAAAAAGGGATACTAAAGGTTTAATATCATACCACATGTTCAAAGCAAAAAAACTGGAAACGGGTATTTCATGATCGGGGACTTGACAAGAAAAAATTAAAGCACATCCTCGATCATATTAACAGCATTTACCAATCCGTTTTCAGCACGAATTAGTAAGCTCATCCCCCAGACGGCCAGCGAACCGGCTATGCTTTTGGCCAGGGGATCCGAAGAATCCAGAGCCGGTATGGCCTGTGGATGAAGGTGTCACTACTGATAATTATTCACCCCATAGGCAAAGAAATTAGTGGCAACAAATGGCTGCTCCACATACCTGGCAACTCCACTTTGATTTTTCTTTTTCCAGAAAAGGAACCATCCAAAGCCCTTTGACAAATTCTTATCTTTAACATCATTTGACGTACGAAAAAGATCCCTATAGCCAGAGAGAAGAGGTGGGCTCTGCTTAAAATAGCTTCGACTAACTTTACTTGAAAATTACCTAAATAAAGAAAGCTGTGATTTAATATATTGATCGATATCTTCAGCAGCAGCTACGCCGTCGGCAATAGCCCTGACAACCAATGACTGGCCCCGTACTATATCACCGGCCGAAAAAACTCCCGGTTCACTGGTCATATGGTTCTCGTCAACTAAAATGTTCCCCCGCGTATCGCGTTTAATCCCTATTGCATCGGCGAGTGGATCAGGACCGGGGCCGGAAAAACCAAGAGCCAACAATACCATATTTGCTTCGATATGAAAATCGCTTTTTTCTTTTCGGTCTGCCCTCATTTTGCCATTCTCATTAATCCAGTCAACCCTACAGCAGTGCAGGCGCTCAACTTCACCCCTGTTGTTTCCTTCAATTGAAATGGTTTCAACAGACCAAATCCGGTCACCACCTTCCTGGTGACTGCTCGAGGCACGATCAATTCTTGGCCAGTACGGCCAGGGGTTATCTTCGCTACGGGTGGCAGATGGTCTGGGCATTATTTCTAACTGGCATATGCTTTTTGCTCCCTGCCGGAGGGCAGTTCCGATGCAGTCGGAACCCGTATCACCACCGCCAATTATAACAACTTTTTTATCCCTGGCTGAAATTTCAGCTTTTGTTCTTGGTTTTTCGCCAATTAAACATTTATTTTGAGCTTTTAAAAAATCCATGGCAAAATAGATGCCATTAAGATCGCGCCCGGGGATATTCAGATTGCGCGGTTCCTCAGATCCACCGGTCAGCACTATAATGGAAAAATGTCTTTTTAAATAATTATATGAAACGTCAGAGCCTGCTTTAATTCCGCATTCGAATACTATACCTTCATCTTTCATCAGGTTAATGCGCCTCATCACAACCTCTTTGTCAAGCTTGAAATTCGGGATACCATAAGTCAGAAGCCCTCCCGGATTCAGGTCTTTTTCGAATACAGTAACATTGTAGCCTTTCCGGTTCAGCCGTTCGGCTATTGCCAGCCCTGAAGGGCCTGAGCCGATTACAGCAATACTCTTTTCCTTGCGCCTGATTGGGGGTCTTGGCTTAACCCAACCATTTTCAAAGCCCATTTCAATAATCATTTTTTCAACCTGGCGGATCGAAACCGCTTCGTCGTTTATACTTAGGACACAAGAGCCTTCGCAGAGGGCCGGGCAGATACGCGCTGTAAACTCCGGGAAGGGATGAGTGGAGAGCAACAGCTGAAGTGCTTCTTTCCAGCGTCCAATTGCAATATATTCGTTAATCTCGGGAACGACGTTGGCCAGGGGACAGGCATAACCATGGCAGAAAGGCGTTCCGCAGTTCAGGCAGCGTGAAGCCTGTGCTATTACCTCTTCCTCCAGGAGCACCTTTTCTACTTCGTTGAAATCGCTGAGGCGTTCGTTTATTTCCCTGTAACCCGGTTCAACTCTTTTAATTTCCTGATCGACCTGTTTCGTCATCCAATGCAGCTCCTCGTTTTAATTGATCTGCAGGAACGCTCTTTCAACCGCCTGGTCTTCACAGCTCATCTTACCCAGCGATAACCTGTATTCCATGGGGAACACCTTTATAAAAAAGGGCAGGCATTCTTCCCAGCTTTTTAATATAAAACCAGCTTTTTTGCTCCCGGTATAATGAAGATGATTATGGAGCAAGGTTTTCAGCTCATTTATATCTTCTTCTTCAGAAATGGTTTCAAGATCAACCATATCCAGGTTACAGTTTGAATCAAGAATGCCCGATTTGTCGTAAATATAGGCAATTCCACCGCTCATCCCGGCTCCGAAATTAACACCGGTGGGGCCTAAAATAACTACCCTTCCCCCGGTCATGTATTCGCATCCGTGGTCTCCTACCCCTTCAACGACTGCAATAGCCCCACTGTTCCGGATGGCAAAACGCTCTCCAACTGTACCATTGGCATAGAATTCGCCAGAGGTGGCGCCGTACAGGTTTACATTGCCCCCGATAGTATTAAAAGAAGGGTCAAAATAGCATTCCCTGAAAGGCCTCATAATAATCCTCCCGCCGGAAAGCCCCTTGCCAATATAATCGTTGGCCTCACCTTCCAGGTTCAGGGTCATTCCGCGGGAGGCAAAAGCGCCGAAGCTTTGTCCGGCAGATCCTTTAAAGTTAAGGGTTATAGTGTTATCGGGCAGGCCCTTGTTCCCATAACGCAGGGCAATGCGGTTCGATATTATAGTTCCTACCGTCCGGTTGTGGTTGTATATGGGTGAATTTATAACTACCGGCTCTCCCGTTTCAATTGCTTTTTCAACATCTGGTAGAAGCTGGTAATCAAGGGCACCCTCCAACTGGGGTGGTTGTGTCTTGGTTTTTCGAATTTCGTGCTTGTCTGCAGCAGGATTAAATAATATTCTATCCAAGCTGATATTCTTTGCTTTCCAGAAGTTTATCTCTCCGTTTTGTTCCAGCAGATCAACCCGCCCGACCAGTTTATCTACCTTGGCTATGCCCAGTTCAGCCATTATTTCTCTTAGCTCTTCGGCGATAAATAACATGAAATTTTCCACATGCTCTGCTTTGCCGGCAAAACATTTCCGCAGTTCACTATCCTGGGTTGCTACACCGACGGGGCAGCGGTTGGAATGACAGTCGCGCATCATAACACACCCGCAGGCTACCAGGGCTGTTGTGGCGAAGCCAAACTCTTCGGCGCCCAACATTGCCGCAATAGCTACGTCGCGAGCGGTTTTTAAACCGCCGTCAACCTGCAGCCTGACCCTGCTGCGCAGTCCGTTCAAGATTAAAGTGTGCTGTGTTTCAGTAAGCCCAAGTTCCCATGGAACCCCGGTATGTTTTATCGAAGAAAGAGGCGCAGCACCGGTTCCGCCATCGTAGCCGCTGATTAGAATCGTATCGGCCCTGGCCTTTGCCACTCCGGCAGCAATCGTTCCTATTCCCACTTCAGAAACCAGCTTTACAGTGATACGGCTTTCAGGGTTGGCGTTTCTTAAATCATAAATTAGTTGAGCCAGGTCCTCTATAGAATAAATATCATGGTGGGGCGGTGGGGAGATAAGGGTAACCCCGGGGGTGGAATGCCTGACCTTTGCTATTGTTTTGTCCACCTTGTGGCCCGGAAGCTGACCGCCTTCACCGGGTTTCGCTCCCTGGGCAATCTTAATTTGAATTTCACTGGCATGCGCCAGGTATTCTGCAGTTACTCCGAAACGGCCGCTGGCCACCTGTTTAATAGCGCTGCACAGGTTTATATTGTTTTCAGATGTTTTATACCTTGATGGGTCTTCGCCGCCTTCACCGGAATTACTCTTTCCACCCAGGTTATTCATGGCTTCAGCCAGTGTTTGATGAGCTTCGGGGCTGATTGAGCCGAATGACATGGCCCCGGTTACAAAACGCTTTACAATGTTTGATGCCGGTTCAACCTGTTCAGGTGAAAGCGAGTTGGTATTCTTAAATCTCAGCAATCCGCGCAAGGTAAACTGTTTTTCCGTCTGGTTGTTGATTAATGCGGAATAAGTTTTATATTTTTCATAATCATTTAAGCGGACGGCATGCTGCAATGTGCTGATTGATTCTGGAGTCCAGAGGTGCCTTTCACCGTCAACCCTATATGCATACTGTCCTCCCGGGGGCAGCAGTCTTGCCTTGTCAAAGGTAGCGTTGAAAATAAGATAATCCTCGTAACGCATATTGGCTTCCCTGGCAATTTCCTCCAGACCAATACCCTTGATGCGGGAACTTGTACCTTCAAAATATTTTTCAACAAACTTATCGTTTAAGCCTACAGCCTCAAAAACCTGTCCGTTTCGGTAGCTGCGCAAGGTGGAAATACCGATTTTCGACATCACTTTCAGGATCCCTTTACAGAGAGCCCTTACATAATTTTCCATCGCTTTCTGGGTAGATATATTTTTCCCCAGTAACCCCTGGTCTGCCAGGTGGGTAATTGATTCGAAAGCCAAGTAGGGGTTAACAGCCGATGCGCCGTAACCCAACAGCAGGGCCATGTGCATAACTTCGCGTGCTTCCGCGCTTTCAGCCAGGATCCCGATGCCGGTTCGCAGGCGCTTCTCAGTCAGGTAGCGGCTTACGGCAGATACTGCCAGTAATGAAGGAATGGGGACCATATTTTCTTCAACATCACGATCGGATAAAACGATCAACCCGAATCCTTCTTTAACTGCTTTTTCAGCCCTGCTGCACAGTTGACTCAAGGCTTCCTCAAGGGCAGCGCCTTCACCCCCGGCAGGAAACTGGGTTCTAAGCTTTATACTCTTGTATCCCTTTTCATCAAGGCTGCAGAGCCTTTCAAGATCTTCATTTGACAAGATGGGGTGGCTTAACTTGATCAGATGGGCGTGTCTTGGTGATTCACGTAACAGGTTATCCGGGCAGCCGATGAATGTCATCAGCGACATAACCAGTTCTTCACGGTGGGGATCAATAGCGGGATTAGTTACCTGGGCAAAGCACTGCTTGAAATACCAGTATAAAAGCTGAGGTTTTTCGGAAAGGACAGCCAGTGGTTGATCGGCGCCCATTGACCCAACCGGTTCTGCCCTCTCGACTGCCATTGTTTTAAGAATTAAATTGTTATCTTCACGGGTGTACCCAAATAGCTTCTGCCGGGCAAGCAGGCTTTTACCATCAACTTTAATTGGCGCCATGGCATTAAAGAAACCATGAATGGTTATCTGGTTTTCCTGGGTCCACCGCCTGTAAGGGCGGCGGCGGGCCAGGCGCATTTTCAGTTCGGTATTTTTCAACAGCCGCTTTTCTTCAAGGTCGACCAACAACATTTCCCCGGGCCTCAGGGCCCCTTTTTCGCTTATTTCTTCCGAAGCCAGATCAATAACGCCTGCTTCTGATGCAAATATCATGAACCCCGACTTGGTAACCGTGTACCTTGCCGGCCGCAAACCGTTGCGATCGAGGATTGCACCTACGCGGTTACCATCAGTATAGATCACCGCTGCCGGCCCGTCCCATGGTTCCATTATCCCGGCATGGTATTCAAAAAACCCGCGCAGGTCCGGTCCGATGGGATACTTGTCACCCCAGGCCTGGGGGATCAGCATAGCCATGGAGTGGTCGATTGACCGGCCCCCGTTGTAGATCAGTTCAAGCGCATTGTCCAGGTTGGCCGAATCACTGGCGTCAGCCTCCAGGATCGGAAGGATCTTTTTAATGTCTGGCCCGAACAGCTCAGACTCAAAATCTCTTTCACGGGCAGCCATCCAGTTGCGATTGCCTCGCAATGTGTTTATTTCGCCATTATGGCAGAGGTAGCGGAAAGGCTGGGCCAGGGGCCAGGAGGGAAAGGTATTGGTACTGTAGCGCTGGTGAACTATAACGAAGGCGCTTTCCACAAGTTTGTCTGTCAAATCGGGATAAAACTGTTCAACCTGCCCTGGCATTAAAAGGCCTTTAAATACTATGGTGCGGCAGGACAGGCTTACAGCGTAAAAAACTTGATCATCTTTCCTTCTGGCAGCGGTCCTTTTCTCTGCATCTTTACGGGCAATATACAGCCTGCGTTCTAATTCGTTTCCACTTGTCCCGCGGCCATCAACAAGACATTGTCGGATAAAAGGCATTTTTTGCTGTGCCGTCCCCTGGATTCTATCGGATTGAACAGGCACGTCACGCCAACCGATTAACCCTAAACCTGTATCTTGCAGGCACCTGGTTACAATATTGCAATATTCATCTCTTAAACTGTTATCAGTAGGCAGGAAAAACATACCCACCCCGTAGCAGTTAGAAGCAGGTAAATTCCAATTATGATCGCTGGCTATTTTGCTGAAAAAACGGTGCGGTATTTGAAATTGCAGGCCTGCTCCGTCTCCTGTTTTATCATCAGCGCCGGTAGCGCCGCGGTGCAGCAAGTTTTTTAGAACGGTAACCCCTTTGTTGATCATATCGTGACTTTTTTTGCCATTAATATTAACCAGGAAACCTAAACCACAGGCATCATGTTCACGTGCCGGTGCGTACATGCCACCTTCCGAGTATAGTTTGCGGTGAAAGGCAGTTGTTTTGTCCACGATTTATCAACCCCATTCATCTGCGATTATTATCTCTTTGAAAAGGTGGTTTTTATATCATAACTTTATCAGAGCTGTTGATCAAGGCTTAATTTAAAATATAAGTCTGATATCCATCAACTTTTCTTTTTCCAGGCTATCTTGTAAAGTCTAAACAATAAAGTAATGAAGTGTTATTAATGAGGCAGCAGCGAAGGAGCTGGTTGGAATTGGGCAGCTTAGCCTGTTTGGATGGTAATTTCTGTGAACTTGATAATGCAAAAGTTGGAGTCCAGGTTAATCTTAACGGGGATAACCAGGAATATTGCCCTGGAAATATTATAAGAAGGCAGTATGTCTATTTCAGAAGAATCATTTACTATTGATGATTTAAGCAGGGCAACAGAAGTAAGGAGCTGCATCTAGAACAGCTTCCATAGCCCGCAACCTGCAGTATCCGGATCTATACAATCAAAATAATAATCGCTATGAAGATGACTATTCATAACTACCCACTGAAGAGCTATGCTTATAGCTTTCTAATTCCGGGTAAATATAATTGTAATCCCAGCAGAAAAGCAAATTACTATTTTTTAGGTTCAGCAAAGACTCAATCCTGTCGTAGATATTGCTGTAATAATGACAGTATATAAAATAACAAGCTCAATCGTCCGAGGCCAGGTTGTTGCGGAGGGCATGAATAGCCAGCTGGGTGCGGTCCCGCAAGTTCAGCTTCTCAAGCAGGTGGGTTACATGAGACTTGACGGTCCGCTCGCTGATAAACAGCTGCTCGCCGATTTCCCTGTTGCCCAGACCCCTGGCGATGAGCTTTAAAACTTCCAACTCCCGCGGGCTGATTTGATCAGCTTTGTCCGTACCTTTATTTGACCCACTTACCTCCTGCGCCATTCTCTTTGATGCCACCGGGTGAAAAATCGGCTTGCCGGCTACGGCATCGCGCACCGCCCCGGCCAGCTCTTCAGCCGAGACATCCTTCAACAGGTAAGAAAGGGCCCCGGCTTTAATTGCCGGCAGGACCAGATCATCTTCCGCTTTACTGGTCAGAACAATTACTTTCGAATTGGGGCTGGCGGCAAGACAAAGCCTGGTCCCTTCAACCCCGTCAACGCCGGGCATGATCAGATCCATCATAATAACATCGGGGGCCAGCTGTTTCGCCAGTTCCGCCGCTTCGCTACCATCCCCTGCTTCTCCAATCACGGTAATGTCATCTTCCGTCTCAAGATAGTATTTAAGCCCCTCACGGACCATGCCGTGATCATCAACCAGTAAAACTGAAATCATCACTTTTCGCACCTTTCACCAGCAAATGGTACTATAACTTCAAGTTCGGTCCCCCGGCCGGGAGAGCTGGTAATACTCACTTTGCCGCCGCTCAGCTCAGCCCGCTCACGGATGCCAGCCAGCCCCACTGCCGTTGGTCGGGCTGACCGGCGGGAATCAAAACCGGCTCCATCATCGCTGATTACCAGCTTAATATGTTCTCCATCGCAAGAAAGAATAGCTTCCACCTGTTTAGCCCGGGCATGCTTACTGATATTGTTTAGCGCTTCCTGGGCAATACGAAAAAGGCTTTCCGCCACCTTTACGCCCGGGTGGACTTTTTGATCAATATTATCTAATACAATCCAGCCTTCCCGTTCCGCCATATTGTTAAGATATTCCTTTAACGCCGCCCCCAGCCCCTCTTTTTCAAGAGTTACCGGACGGATTTCCAGGATCAGTTCCCGAATCTGGCTGTGTGCCTGGCGAGCCAATTCTTCAAGGCTTTCTACTTCAGAGAGCAGTGCTGAAGCATCGCCGCCTATCTGTTCAAGGCGTCGCTTGACGGCAGCGGTGCGCATGGCCAAAACAAAAAGCTGCTGGTTAACTGTATCGTGCAGATCGCGGGCAAAACGCATTCTTTCTTCCAGGGCGGCGCCCCTGCCCGCTTCTTCGCCGAGGCGCCTGTTTTGTTCTGCCAGTCCACGCAGGGAACCAACCGCTTCCTCGAGCTGGGCCGCCATCTGGTTTAACTGTTTCTCCAGCCAGCCGACTTCATCATCGGGGCCGTGTTCAAGCCTGGCCCGGTAATCGCCACCGGCTATTCGCCCGGCCATGCGTCCGGCTTCCCATAACCTGAGCTTAACAGAACGGGCAATGATTGAACCGGCCACCGCCCCGGCCAGGCCGACTAGCAGGCCGGCTGTAAAACCGCCGCCCAGGGCAAGGGAAAAAGCCAGCCCGTAATGCAGGCCGGCTAGATATACTGTCAGCGCTGCCAGTGCACTGCCGGCGCCAACAACAAGGTAGATAAAGGCTAACTGCCACTGTAAACCAAAAGTGCGTTCCTTATTCACCGTATTTCACCCGAAATTGCCGGCAGGTATTGTACCTTCAGATCGCCAATACCGAGCCTTGCCTCAATCTGAAGTGTCGCTTCCGCTCCTTCAACTTCGACCTTCCTGCTCAGGGAGAAGCCGGCAAATCCGGAACGGCTTTCACCAAACAGGTCCAGCTCACCGATGCCGACCGAAGCTTCCACATCGATATTAACCTTGTCGGGAATCCTGATTGTCACTTCGCCAATACCTGTCTTCAGAAAGATTTTATGTGTTCCCGGTCTAATCTCCGCTGTGGTTAAATCAATTACAACGTCACCAATACCGTGGTAAAAATCATAATCCTGATCCAGCACCCAGGGAGCGCGACCATGGTAAAGATCGCCGATATGACGCATTTTGGCATAAGAGGCCCGATCTTTATCATCCCTGCCGCAAAAAAACCGCCCTTTGATCCGCGGCCGGTCACCAATTAATATTGAAAGGCCGATCGCTACCAGGACAATGGGCCAGCCGTAACGGGCCAGATCGCCACCGGTTAATTCAGTTGCCCCGGCATTGGAAAGAATGCCGAATAAACCGATACCGCTTACCCACAATCCCAAACCAATTAAAAACCAGGAGGTAACGCCGAAGCCAATGCTTTCCCAGAGAATTGCTATACCCAGGAACAGCAGGATAACCGGCCAGAAAGCAAGGCCGAAATTGTAAAT
This sequence comes from Bacillota bacterium, assembly GCA_051748565.1. GTDB lineage: Bacteria > Bacillota > Dethiobacteria > DTU022 > DTU022 > SKPH01. The sequence goes on from JBNJHN010000018.1 coordinate 20,311, forward strand.
CCCGGTTACCTGCAGAAAAACGAGGACACCTAAAACCAGCAGAATAAAACCCCAGATACGTTGTTTCATCGTTCCAACCTCTTTCCCTTTCAACTCGCGGCGATTAAATTCTTTTCGCCGCTGCTGATTCAAGGTTATCATCGCCTTCAAAACGGGCAAAGGTCCCGGGGATGGATTTTCGATCGTCCTCAAGTATGATTCTATACCGTTTGAAGTGTTCAGATCAATCACTTTCATGATACGCTTCTTTCCATTTTTGCCACATCAACCGGTTTCAGTTTTCCCGCACTTTACACCGGGCAGGCGATTATGAACAAAAACAACCAGAGGTATGGAGCATTATTCATGACTGTTTTAGTCATCAACATTCCTCTGGCTATGTACAATTTCCCCTTACTGATGGGTATTTTTTAACGTATAATGTTTCTTACAGCTTTTAGCTGGTTGTATTTCTACTTCAAACCATTATAAATTTTAACTGTCTTAACAAAAATATTGCTTGTATTTATTAAAAAGCTTTGTTTTCAATGCAGATCAAGAGATTAAGGCTAATGATTTGCATCTTAATATTATCGATTTCTGTCAGAAATATTTTGACCGAAACGAGCTTTTTAAACATGGTTTATGGTAAATAGATCTAAGCCGGCTTTATAGCCAAAGACATGGAAACAAGCCGGCTCACCAGATCTTTTTTCGTTTTATGTAGAAAAAATTTCTTGCCCGGATTCTACAAATTACAGACCGAGAATCTTTTTTTTCTTGGCAGCAAATTCTTCTTCTGTCAGAACACCCTTTTCTTTAAGTTGTGCCAGCTTCTCAAGCTGGGCTATCTGGTGATCCATTTCGTCTTCAGGGGTGGAAACCGGTTTAGCCTCCCTGGAAGCCTGAGCCGCTTCAGCTGCAAATTGTTGTTCCTGGCGATGACGCACCCTTCCCGAAGCTGCCGTTGCTGTTCCTGATATAGCTGCAGTCCGAGCCATTCTTCTTATCAAACGTGCCATTGCTAAATCCCTCCTTGTTATTTTGAAACTCAATAATTATATCATTTTTTGGTTAAGGACGCTATGCATTATTAACAGGCTCAATGCTGCCCAGGCAATCATATGCATAGCTGAGCAGTTTACCAGTCAGCATGAGGAGAAGTATTAAGATTGTAATGCTGACAAAGCCTTCTATGCTGACATATTCTTTGTATTTAAAATCGAGATATGCAAGCACTATAAATTTGCTTGAGAACAATATGGCAAATTTACTTACAAGACCCAATACTTTATAGGGCCAACCTTCTTTTGTTTTCCAAAAGATGCCGATTTTGGATTTGAGAAAAAAAATTGGAACTAAAATTAGCTTAATCGAAATAGCTACCAATATTGATACTGTAAAGCTGTAAATATAGAACACATCAAAAAGCTCGGTGAGAAGGTTCAAAACAACGATGTAAGCTAAGATGTCGATCAGCCACTCCAGGTATACTTTTTGGTAGCGATTGTTCATATTAACTTATCTCCCAACTACAACGGGCCGATATCACAGTTTACTGGTAGAAGTTTATTTACGGAAAACCAGAATTGCATTACCGGCTTGATCCAGTAATTTTAGGTTGTCGCCGCTCAGTTCAAAACTTTTAACATCAGCAAGACTCTGAAGGTATTCATTCTCGTAATCCATCAACCCTTCGCAGTACATTTGGGAGCTACCGGCCGGATCAAAAGTTAGTTTCGTTCCCTCCTGTGTATATCCGGCAAAGTAACGGTTGCAGGCTGATTGGCCGCTGATTTGACCTTCACTGAAAGCAATGGTGATTTCCACATCTTCTGGTAAGGTTGCGCCGTTCATTTCAGTTAGATGCCATTCAGTTCCGTCCAAATCTTGAGTCCCTCCACCGGACCCGCCGCAGGCCGTTAGAAATAATAAAGCTAGCAGTGATAAAAATAATACTGAATATTTAACAGTCATTGTATCCATTCCTTTCGCTTAACAGATTAGTCGATCAACATAAGACTATTGAAATTAAACGCCCGCTGCCACCACCCAAATGGTTTATTATAGGTGTAGCGAAGCTTTAATTAAACAATCATAACTCAGACACAGTCCACTTCGCCACCGGGAACGGTTCCATCGTCTTCCCTACGGCCTTCGCAACGCTTCGGGACATTCGAATCCTCTCCATGGCGCCGCTCACTCCTCAAAACAGACAAGGGCACAGAAACATGTCAATGGTTGCAAATAATCACGGGAAGAATTCGGAGGGTTAGATGATCCCGTTTCCCCTGGCGAAAGCGACCGCTTCCCAGCGGCTGTGGACTCCCAGCTTGGAGTAGATGTTCACGGTGTGGCGTTTTGTAGTAGCATAGGTGATGAATAAGCGGTCGGCAATTTCCTGTATGCTGATCGCTTCGGCCATTAAACCCAACACTTCTTTTTCTCGCAGGGTCAGGCTTTCATAAAAGGGCAGGTCCAAACCATCTGTTTTAATTCCGGGCTGCCCTTTTGCACTTTCATTGGTATTCAGAGGCCCGGCATTAATTTCAGCAAAAGCAGCAATAATAACCTTGACAAAATCAGCAATCTCCGGAACAGGTGCGGCTTGCTTGAGAAGAAGATGCATTTGCTCTCCAAGGTCAAGATAGATGCGAACCATATTACCCCGGGCAGCTATTGTAAGTGATTCATTCAGCAAATCCAGGGCTGTATTTTTCTTTCCAGCACTGAATTCGGTCAGGGCTGAGAGCGCCAGGGCCTCGGCCCTGCAGCGGTTATTATTAGTTTTCGAGGCAATTTCCATATAATAAGTTAATATCCCCCTGATGACGGGTAGATCTTTAGGATCATTACGGGCAATTAAAACCCTGGCTTTAAATATCTGCGGATCTTCAAAGTTAGGCATAAGGAGAACATCGGTAAAGGGCTTTAAATATTCATCAGCCCATTTTTCAGCCTCCTTCATCTCATTCTGGCTGGTCAATACCCGAAGCCGGCCAACCCGAGCCACCTCAGTCACCTGGCCGCGATATTCAAGCTCCAGATCAAATAGTTCATTGATTATATCTAGCGCTTCTTTACTCTTCCCTATGGCCTGCAAGACATTAGCCAGGCCTATATAGCCCTGACGATCAAGAATTATCGTGGTAAATGAGCGTATTTTATATAGCTCCCGGTACCATTCTTCGGCCAGGTCCAGCCTGTTCCACTGATAATTAACAAACCCAAGAATAGCCAGGGCAAATCCTTCCTGCTGCACTAATTTATTTTCGCGGGCTTTACCAAGCAGCAAAAGGGCATAATGTTCTCCTTCTTTCAGGTTCCCATCCTGGAGATAAATCATCGCCAGGGCAAAAAAATGCCGAATTGCATGGCTGTTATTTTTATTGCCAAGTTCCTGGTAACTTCTCTGCAGACTGGTGGCAGCTTTATGAACATCTTCACACAGCTGCAAGCTTAAACCATGCCAAAAAATAACCTGGCCCCTTATATAGTTCCACCGGGTTGGTATTGAATCAAGCGCTTGTTCAAATAACTTAACGGCTTCTGGACAGCGATTGGAGGCGAGGGCGAAAAAACCTTTAAAAAAAGCTAATTGCCCGGACAGGGTGCCTTGATTCATTGAAGCATATGCTTCACTCTTCATGATCTTTTCCACTTGCCCGGTGATAGTATTAATTTCGTCAATATCCCACCTGTAAATCTTTTGCCAGGCCATATACAAGAGGAACTGCACATTAGTTGACTTAATTTCTCCTGTGACGAATTGCATTAAATAATCTATAAGCAGAAGATCTTCACTGTCCAGGGCTTCAAAAATCATCTGATCAAGATTTTCAGCCAGCACTTCGCTATTATCGGCTTTTAATGCATGTTCGAGCGCCTGTTTAAACTGATTACACCCGGCATGCCAATTTGCAGCACGCAAATGTAATGACTTTACCTGCTCAGGATTAATGCTTTTCAACAGTCTCTTTTGTAACAGGTTATGCATTAGGTGATGCATGCGAAACCAATCCTCATTACACTCCTCTTTACCTTGAAGAGATGTAATAAAAAGATCAATACTATTAATGTTATTAAGCAAATATTTTACAGATTCATCCAGATCATCGTCATCTACCAGCGCCAGGCACAGTGAAACGCAGAAATCATCAAGAATTGAAATTTTCATCAAAAACCGCTGCATCGGTACTGTCATATGTTCGAAAACTTCATCAGCCAAATAGCTGATTATCTCTTGTCTTCCCAGGGACATCACCGATTCAATATCCTGACCAACATTTGTTTGATTCAAGGCGATTGAAGCAAGCTTTAAGCCGGCTGCCCAACCTTCAATATGGTTCAGCAAATCGGAGATAGGTTTTTCACCGGGATCTCTTTTTGTCGTAAGGCAGATAAAATCTGCGGCCTCCTGCGGCAAAAAACGCAAATCTCTTGAACGGATATCATTTATTCTGCCCTGGCCTTTTAATCCAGAAAGGGCCAGAGGCGGTTGGGTGCGGGAAATGATCACCAGGTGCATCGGTAAAGGCCAGTGCTTGATCCATTCCGAGAGTAATTCTTGCATTTGCGGGCAGTCGGCGCGATGAAAATCGTCAAGCACCATTACAAAACGCTCATTAAGTGATGCAATTTCGTTGGTAAGAATAAGCAAGATTAGCTCAGGATCAATTACACTGGCTTTATAGGCCAGGTTAAAAGTTTCCGGTAATGCTTTCGGAAAGATTTTACGCAGCGCTGCAATGAAATGGCGCAGGAAAAAAATAAAGTTATGATCACTTTCATCAATAGCCAACCAGGTTGAAGGCAGAAATTCTGTTTTTATACCATTGTCCGGGCGCTGCATCTCACCCAACCGGGAACTGACCAGGGTTGTTTTCCCAAATCCGGCAGGAGCAATGACGAGGGTAAGCACTTTGGAGGGTTCGAAATCCAGCTTCTCTGTTAACCTGGGACGATCCAGCAGCAAACCCGGCAGTTGAGGACGGTAAAGCCTGGTTCGAAGGATATCAAAGCCCTCGTTAGTTAATGTTTCCATCTGATCACCAATTTAAATCAAGGTTTGAAGCCCTTACTCCGGGAGATAAAGAATAGTTAAGCCTGCACCAGGTTGATACTTCCGGTCAGTCTAATATTGAACTGCTTAAATACCAGCAAGCCTATGACAGTAATAATACCATTTTGTGTAAATATTTTCAAGTTTCGCGTGATAAAGTAGTAGACCCGCGATTACAGAGGCCAAAATTAACATAAACTTTTTGATGCAATAATTTGGGCTTTTTTGTTCTTACACTCAAAAAGGAAGTACAAAATTACACCTATAATAAACCATTTTGGTGGTATTAACGGGTACCTGATTACAATACTCTGATGTTGATAGAATAGCTCATTTAAAGGAGGAGCATAGATGAACTTTCACCATGAACTGCCGGGAAAGGAGAATTCACATGAGCTTGATCGCGATTAATGTACTACTGGATCCAGATGCTGCCACGGTTGAAAAGGCACAGGCAGTAAACACCCGCCTGCGAGAGGATTATCCGGCCGGTTTCGCCCTTGATGCCAACCACGCACCGCACATCACCATTCTCCAGCGATTTGTGCGCACAGCGGACCTTGACAAGGTCACGAATTCCGTGACTGCCGTGCTGCGCAGAGAGCAGGCGATGAACTGGGAATGCAATGCCATAGACTATTATGCCCTGGCCGACAAGGATCTTCGGTTGGTGGGCATCGTCATTGAGCCGACAGAGGATCTGCGCCGACTTCAGCAACGGATCATCGATGCCGTCGCTCCGTTCGCTGCAGAAAAGGGAACAGGTGAGGCCTTTGCGCCGCGCCTGGATGGAGGAGCGATCAGCCAGCCGACAGTGGACTATGTTAACAACTTTGTCGGGCTCCGCACCGGCATGAACTACCATCCTCATCTGACTGTTGGTATAGGGACGCGGGACTTCGTGGACGCCCTAAAAGCGGAGCCATTTGAGCCTTTCACCGTCCGGGCCGTCTCTTTGAGCCTCTACCAGGTGGGGGATTATGGTGTCGCACAGAAAAAGCTCCATCACCTTCATTCTATTGATCCGCTGCCCTCCTGGAACGATGGCCCCTCCAAACAGGGGATTCTCACTTTTATCACCAGGGTGACCAAGAAGGGATCACCCGACTTCCTGCCGCTGGCGGAACGCATAGCCGTGTTCGATAACGACGGTTGCCTGTGGCCGGAGAATCCGATGCCCTTTCAGGCAGCTTTTGCCATCGACGAACTGAACCGGCACATCATCTCTGAGCCCGGGCTCGCCCTGGATCCCATGGTGCAAACCGCCCTGGCCGGGGACCTTGAAAAACTCCTGGCCGGCGAACACTACGATGGCCTGATGCATGTCCTGGCCCTCACCCATGCCGGGATGACGACCGACGAGTTTCGTGACGCCGTGGAGGCCTGGCTCGCTTCGGCCAGACATTCGCGATATGACAGGCCCTATGACGAACTCACCTACCAACCCATGCAGGAACTTCTGCGCCTTCTGCGGGCAAATGGCTTCAAGAATTTCATCGTTTCCGGCGGCGGCGCGGACTTCATGCGCGTCTGGGTGGAGCGCGTCTACGGCATCCCACCGGAGCAGGTTGTCGGCTCGACAGCGCGCACGACATTCGAGCTACGCGACAGCGGACCGGTACTGACGAAAACCCTCGACCACCTATTTGTAAACGACAGGGAAGGTAAGCCGGTTGGCATCCATCAGTTTATCGGCCGACGACCCGTGGTATGTTGCGGGAACAGTGACGGCGACCATGCGATGTTGCAGTACACCACGATCAACAACCCACGCCCCAGTTTCGGCCTCATCGTCCACCATACCGATGGTGAACGCGAATATGCCTATGACTCCAAAACAAAGAGCACCGGAAAGCTTGTCGAAGCCCTTAAGGAAGCCCCCAGGCGTGGCTGGATTGTTGTAAACATGAAAGAGGACTGGAATACCATTTTTCAACCAGAGTAGTGGCAGCTGGTGGAAAGGTGATATTAGTTCTGAATTCCACGAGAGTTGTATAACAATCCTAGCGCAAGGAGGGAACCACAAGCGGAAACCAGGTTGAAGATATTCGTAGCGGTTGTAGATTTTTAATATCATAAGGAGGCTATTATAATGATACTGAAAGAATACAAGTATGGCAATGCTTTTAACGGAGTTGTCGGACGCACGTACGACACTTCTGAGCAGGCCTGGCCCGAGCCTCAGCGCGCCAGGGAAGGGGCGCCAAACGTCCTGTTCATCGTGCTGGATGATGTCGGCTTCGGGCAGATTGGCTGCTACGGCGGCCCGATCAAAACCCCCCATATGGACGCCCTGGCGGAAAATGGTCTGCGTTTCAACAATATGCATACTACGGCGTTATGTTCACCCACGCGCGCCTGTATCCTGACCGGCCGCAATCATCATTCAAACGCTATGGCCTGCATTACCGAAGGTTCAACCGGTTTCCCGGGGTATAACGCGAATATCCCCTTCGAGAACGGCTTCTTATCGGAGATTCTCCTGCAGAACGGCTATAACACCTTTGCCATCGGCAAATGGCATTTGACGCCGGCCGACCAGATCTCCGCTGCCGGGCCTTATGATCGCTGGCCACTGGGGCGCGGTTTCGAGCGCTTTTACGGTTTCATGGGCGGTGAAACCCACCAGTATTACCCCGAACTGGTTTATGACAACCACCAGGTGGAGCCGCCAAGGACGCCTGAAGAGGGCTACCACCTCACCGAGGACCTGGTAGATAAAGCGATCAGCTTTATCGCCGATTCCAAACAGGTGGCGCCCGACAAACCCTTTTTCATGTATTTCTGCCCGGGCGCCATGCACGCACCGCATCATGTGACCAAAGAGTGGATCGATAAGTACAAAGGCGCCTTCGATGATGGTTGGGATGTTTACCGCGAGAAAGTCTTCGCCCGGCAAAAGGAGATAGGACTAGTTCCTGCGGATGCAGAGCTTTCCCGCCATGATCCTGATGTCGCTCCGTGGGACTCGCTTTCGGCGGACGAGAAGCGGCTTTATGCCCACATGATGGAGGTCTACGCCGGTTTTATGGAACATACCGATTTTCATATGGGCCGGCTGTTCGAGTTCCTGAAATCGCTCGATGAGTTTGACAACACTTTGATCATGTTGGTCTCCGACAACGGCGCCAGTTCCGAAGGCGGGCCAACAGGCTCTGTTAATGAAACTCTGTTCTTCAATAACGTTAAAGAAGATCTGCAGACAAACCTGGCACAGATCGACGCGCTGGGAGACCCAACCACTTTCAACCATTATCCCTGGGGCTGGACCTGGGCAGGCAACACACCGTTCCGCCGTTGGAAGCGGGAAACCTATCGGGGTGGAATTTGCGATCCCTTTATCATGCACTTCCCTAACGGTTTCAAAGCCCGGGGTGAAGTACGCACCCAGTATTCACACGTCATCGACTGGGTACCCACCGTGCTGGAACTCCTCAATGCAGAGCCCCCAACTTTCATCAATGGTGTCCAGCAATCCCCCATCGAAGGTGTCAGTTTCGCGCATGCCCTTGACGATGCCCAGGCCGAGAGCAAACATCACACCCAGTACTTTGAAATGATGGGGCATCGCTCCGTCTACCATGATGGCTGGCGGGCAGTCTGCCCCTGGCCCGGACCGTCCTTCACCGAGGCTGGCACTGGCTTTGGAGATCCAATCCCAGCTGAGAAACTGACGGAGCTGGATGCAAAAGGCTGGGAGCTCTACCATGTAGCGCAGGACTTTGCCGAGAACCACAACCTCGCCGGTGAAAACCGCGCTAAACTGATCGAGATGATCGCCACCTGGTATGTTGAAGCCGGCAAGTATAACGTCCTGCCGGTGGACGGGCGTGGCGTGGCGCGCGCGGCCGATGAGCGTCCCCAGATCACTAAAGACAGGACCCACTATACGTACTATCCACACACGCAGGTTGTGCCTATTAATGCCGGCCCGCGCATCCTTAATCGCACCCACGTCATCACGGCCGATGTGGATATCCCTGAAGGAGGCGCGCAGGGCACGCTGGTTTCTCTCGGGGGTGTGGACAGCGGATTTTCCTTCTATATACAGGATAACCTGCTCCAGTATGTCCATAACTATGTGGCCCGCGACTACCTAGAGGTGAAGAGCACGATCCCGGTCCCGGCCGGGCATCACGAACTGCGTTTCGAATTTGAAGTGACCGGCAAGCCGGACTTTGCCAATGGAAAAGGCACTCCCGGGCGTGCTCAGCTTTACATTGATCGCCAACTCGTCGGTCAGGCAGATTTCCCCCATACGGTTCCGTTCTTGATGGGTGTGACGAGTAGTATCTCTGTTGGAGCGAATCCCGGCGCGCCGGTAACGCCTGCCTATAAGTCGCCTTTCGAATTCACCGGCACGATTCACAGTGTCACGTTTGATGTCAGTGGCGATGTGATCCGCGACACCGAAGCAGAGATGCGGATCATTATGGCGCGGCAGTAAAAATAAGGGAACGCGGTTGCTCAGATCAACCGCGTTCCAACTCTATATTTACGGAGATACATAAACATTAGCAGGAAACTTAGAAAAAAAGGTGAAGGTCAATCGGGTAAATAGCCTGATGAACCTGCCAGCCGAAAGGGGTTACCAATGGATTCAGGAAGCACGCCTTCAAATATTCCCAGGGCCTTTCATATCATGGCCAAGCCAACGGGATCAGCCTGCAATCTCAACTGTGCCTACTGTTTTTTCCTCAAGAAGAAGGGGCTTTACCCGGAAAGCAATTTCCGGATGTCGGATGAGGTTCTGGAGGCCTATATCAGGCAGCTGCTGGAAGCTCATCAGGTTCCCCAGGTAACCGTGGCCTGGCAGGGCGGAGAGCCAACGCTGATGGGGCTTGATTTCTTTCGGCGCGCCCTGGAACTTCAGGAAAAGTACCGCCGGCCCGGCACGGTGATCGAGAACACTTTCCAGACCAACGGTGTTTTGCTTGATGATAAATGGTGTCAATTCTTTCAGGAAAACGGCTTCCTGGTTGGGCTTAGCATTGACGGGCCTAAAGAGCTGCACAACTTCTACCGCAAGGATAAAGGCGGCCAGGGGACCTGGGAACGAGCGGTCAGGGCGGCCAGACTGCTGCAAAAACATAACGTAGCCTTCAATATCCTCTGCGCCGTCAACTCCAAAAACGCTGACCATCCTCTTCAAGTCTACCGCTTCTTCAGGGATGAACTCGATGCTCAGTATCTGCAGTTCATCCCCATTGTGGAGCGGAAAAATGAAAGTGGCTTTCAGGAAGGCGTAGAGGTAACGGATCGATCCGTCAGCCCGGGACAGTGGGGCCAATTCCTGATTGAGATTTTTGACGAATGGGTGAGACGTGATGTGGGAAAGACATTCGTCCTCAATTTCGACGGGATCCTGGCAGGATGGCTGGGCATGGCGGGAACGCTATGCATCTTCGGGGCCACCTGCGGCCTGGGAATGGCCCTGGAGCACAACGGCGACCTCTACTCCTGCGATCACTTCGTGGAGCCGGACTATTATTTGGGGAATATAATGCAAACTCCCCTGGCCGAGCTCGCAGGCTCGGGAAAACAGCACAGGTTTGGTCAGGATAAGCGTGACAACCTACCCCGTTCTTGCCTACAATGCCAGTATCTATTTGCCTGCAACGGCGAATGCCCCAAAAACCGCTTCCTAACCACCCCGGAGGGCGAGCCCGGCCTGAACTACCTCTGCGCCGGCTACAAGCGCTTTTTCGAACACGCCGACACACCGCTGAAGCTGTTGGCCGAGCTGCTGCGACGGGGCAGGCCGGCCGCGCAGGTCATGAGCCTGCTGACCCGGGCCGGGGATCAGTCGAGGCCGGACTCCGGGAAGATCTCCCGCAACGCCTCCTGCCCCTGCGGCAGCGGGCTGAAGTATAAGAAGTGTCACGGTCTGAACCGGGTGCCATCAACCCCCAGCAATTAGGTAGGAGGATTTTATTTCGAAACATAAGTAACCCCAGGGGCGCAGGCAGATGTGGCCGCCCTGGTGTCGCAGTTATTAATGATCCTCATTGCCGGCGAGATTGGCAAGCGTGGAGCAGCGATTGCCGAATAAAAAACCAATCATCACGATCCACCAAAAAAGGTGGAAAAAGGCTAAATAATTCCATTCTCCCGAGCGAAAGCGACCGCTTCCCAGTGTATGTGGACACCCAGCCTGGAGTAGATGTTCACCGTATGCTACATCTAATTACAGCAAGTGTCAAGAATTCGGTTGCATCCGAAATAAATACACCTGGAACTACACCAACCGGGTGGTATCACTATTATTCAAAACAACTTAACTTAATAACTTGGATACTAATAACAGCTACGGATCTGAATTTGATTGCCCCGCCGTTTATGAAATCACAGTGCGAGGGAAAATCGACTCAGCCTGCTTATACAGTATTGAAGAACTGGCCCTCATCTACCAAACGCAGGTAGATGGTTCAGTCTGTTCCATTCTTACCGGACTGCTGATTGATCAAGCTGCCCTTAACGGTGTTCTGAACTTAATAGGCCAGCTGCAGCTGACGATAGTTTCGGTTTTAAAAGTAGGTGATTGCTTATAAAGAAGTTTTTACCTGGCACGAATAACGAAAGACTGTTAAGTGTATTGGAAAAACAGACGGAAATTTTAGAAGAGATGAGTAATAAAGATAAACATCAAGGTTAAATTGCCTGGATAAAATTTGAATACCAGCAATTCTTAAACAATAATAGCATTTAGTGTACATATTTTCACGTTTCGCGCGATGAAGCAGTACAGCCAAGATTACACCAAATTCAAACCATTCGGATGGTAGTTGTGGCTGGTTAATTACAATACCTTGAGATTGATAGACTAGTCCCTTTAAAGGAGGAGTACAAATGAAGGATCAGATTCAGGACTATAATACCGGTGTACTGGAAACGAGCATAGGCAAACTGGAGTTTGAGGGTGGGTATCCAACCAAAGAAACAATTGAAAAGTTGTACAATCAGCTAGACCTGCAGCGTGCTGCCCAGGCCTACCTGGACTTCATGCCTGCGATTTCGATGCAGTCCCTGCTCGACATGCACCCGCGCGACCACGGCGTCAGCGAGACCGGCGGCATGATCGTGTACACCGAGCCGGGTGAAGGCAGGTCGAAAGACCTCGGCCTGACTTACAACACCGAAAGCATGTACGCGAGCGCCAGCGTCGATCTGAAGCAGACTGGCCCTGCGGTCATAGAGGTGCCGCCGAATGTCCTGGGCATCATCAACGACGGCTTATTTCTCTATTTGGCAGACCTCGGCAATGCCGGTCCCGATCGCGGTCAGGGCGGGAAGTATCTGCTCCTGCCGCCGGGATACGAGGGCGGCGTGCCTGAAGGTTACTTCGTCTTCCGGTCCAGCACCTGGCGCAACTGGGTCATGGCGCGCGGCTTCGAGCAGGACACGGGTCGAGGCGAGGCCGCGCTGGCCTATTACAAGGCGCATTTCAAGGTCTATCCGCTGGGCGAGGGTGAGCAACAGCCGAGCGTCGTCAGCGCATCGTTTAAGCCGAGCGACTCCACTTTCCCGCGCGACATCCGCTACTTCGAGCGGTTGCACCAGATGCTCCAGTACGAGCCGCTCTCGGCCTTCACGCCGGAGCAGCTGGGCCTGCTCCATGCCCTGGGGATCGTAAAGGGGGCCCCGTTCCAGCCCGACGAGCGAATGTACCGCATCCTTTCGGATGGCGTCCGCCTGGGCGACGGCATGGCCAAGGCGATCATGTACGCCAATCGCGACCCGGAGGCCCGGGTCTACCCGGACCGTTATTGGGAGCGGGTCTTCATCGGCGGGTACAAGTTCGAGCGCGATGGCGCCCGGCTCCTGGACGCCCGCACCCTCTGGCATTACGGCGCCATCGTGGTCACTCCAGCGATGGAGGCGAAGATGGTCGGTGTCGGCTCGCAGTACCTCACGACCTACAAGGACACTAGCGGCGCCTATCTGGACGGCGGACAGAACTATCGCCTGCGGCTGCCGGCTGGAATTCCGGCCAAGAACTTCTGGTCGGTGACCGTCTATGACACCGAGACGCGCTCGCTGCTGCAGAACGGTCAGCCCAAGCCGAGCATCAGCAGCGCCTTTGACCAACCCGAGGTGAACCAGGACGGCTCGGTCGACATCTACTTCGGTCCGCTAGAGCCGGAGGGCAAGGAGAAGAACTGGATTCGGACGGTGCCCGGGCAGGGCCACTTCGTCTGGATCCGCCTCTACGGGCCGCTGGAACCTTTCTTCGATCAGACCTGGCGGCCTGACGACATCACGAAAATAGAATGAAAAGCGGGATAACTGGAAAGGGCTAAATAATTCCGTTCTTTCTGGCGAAAGCGACCGCTTCCCAGCGACTGTGGACCCCCAGCTT
>JBNJHN010000019.1:0-33676 GCA_051748565.1 Bacillota bacterium
CATTGCACCGGAAAGTGGATAGTATACGCCCGCAACCCACCCGGATGCTATAGTCCAGCGAACGGGGCCGGTTGGCTCAGGCTCAGGCTCAGGCTCAGGTTCAACTACTTCATCATCGTCATCGTCCGGCGGGGGTGCGGCAGGCTCATCACAACCGGCGACCATAAACAAACTTAAACAGAAAAACATTACCAACAACAAGCTTAATAATTTTCTAGTTTCCATGCTTTTTATTGCCTCCTCATTTTTTATTATAAGTTAAAGCTTAAAACAATTGGCCTTGTTTTCACCACCTTTCTTTAATAACAACGAATAAATTTTTGAATAACGGAAAGCTTATTAAATTAAAGAAGCAGATCCTTTAATTAATTAAAAATCAAAACCACAAAACCAGCCAGTTTAACCCGCTATTCGATTGACATTTAAAAGGATCAGCAGCTTCATGGCTATGTCGGATAAGGGTCAAACACCTTATTATATTCTACGTAAATCAAATAATTCCTTTAAAATAATTAAAAAGGGCCATCTGTTTACGTCGTTTGATTTTCATGTTTTAATTAAAACATAAAGTTCTGATCAACATGTAAGTTATACAGAATTGGTTAAAAGGGGATATTACCATGTTTTTCAGGCTGCTTTTCCCATATTTTTTCCTTATTTTGATTGTTTTAATATATCTCTATTACCGATATCTGAAACTCGGCCCTGTTATGCTTAAAGTAAAGCGATTACTATTTACCCAGTACAATATTGATTCCTTATTTCTCATAGCCATTCTTTTTGCTGCATCATATATTCTGGCCCGTTATGAATTGAATAACCTGTCGGCTTTCCCTGAAGAAATGCTCCTTGGACCTCTAACTTATGTTTATTTTTACGGAGCCTTAATGCTGGTCGTCATTGCGCGTGAGGCTGAAAGGCCGGCCCTGCGGGAAAAAGGTATTTCAACTTCACGCGGCTTCTGGAGGTGGGAGGAAGTAGATACTTATCGTTGGTCGAAAGATGTCCTGACCATCAATATAAGCAGGGGCAGAAAAAAAAGAGCGGAAGTTTGGCAGATTAATCAGTCTGATAAAAAGGAGATTGACCGGGTTTTAAAAAAGATGATACAGAAGCGCCCGGGACGTTCAAAAAAGAAAAGCAAATAAACCAGGACATCTAATAAACCCTGACTCTTTTCCACCAAGCTTTTATGTGATAAAATTTAGACATTATTTTGCCCTTCCAATCAATATCATAAGCCTGAGGGAGATCAAATGGCCGATAGAGTAAATGTTGTACCGGTAAATATTTATGATGAAGTTAAGGTTTCTTTTCTTGATTATGCTATGAGCGTTATAGTAAGCAGGGCTTTACCTGATGTTCGTGACGGCTTAAAACCAGTGCACAGGCGGATTCTTTATGCCATGTCAGAGATGGGTTCGACTCCCGATAAGCCTTATCGCAAGTCGGCTCGTATCGTTGGTGAAGTATTAGGCAAGTATCATCCTCACGGCGATGTCGCATTATATGACACCCTTGTCCGTATGGCCCAGGATTTTTCCACTCGCTATCCGCTTGTCGACGGTCATGGTAACTTCGGTTCACAGGATGGTGACTCGGCTGCTGCGATGCGCTATACTGAAGCACGCCTTTCTTCAATCGCAGGAGAATTGTTAACCGATCTGCAAAAAGAGACTGTTAACTACAGGCCAAATTTTGATGAAAGTCTTGAAGAACCGGTAGTTCTACCTTCGCGATTTCCGAATTTACTGGCCAACGGTTCTTCCGGGATTGCTGTTGGAATGGCTACCAATATTCCACCGCATAACCTAAACGAGCTCATTGAAGCGATTAAGTATCTGATTGCTCATCCGGAAGCTTCAATTACCGATTTGATGCGGCATATAAAGGGGCCAGACTTCCCAACCGGTGGTGTCATTGCCGGACAGGAAGGTATTTATTCGGCTTATCAGACAGGCCGGGGCATTATTAAAGTCAGGGGCGTTGCCCAGGTAGAAATGAAAGATAAGGGTCGTAACCAGGTTATAATTACGGAACTTCCCTATCAGCAAAACAAGGCCAAACTAGTTGAAAAGATTGCAGAAATAGTAAAAGAACGTAAAATGGAGGGTGTTACCGACCTGCGTGATGAATCGGACCGTTCCGGTGTCCGCATTGTAATTGAGGTCAAACGTGATTATGAACCGCAGGTTATCATTAATCAACTTTACAAATATACCACCCTTCAGCAGACCTTTGGAATCATCATGCTTTCCCTGGTTGACGGGCAGCCGAGAATTTTAAACTTAAAGCAGATGCTCGCTTATTACCTGGAGCATCAGAAAGAAGTAATCAGGAGACGTTCCCAGTTTGATTTAAGAAAAGCCGAGGAAAGGCTCCATATAGTTGAAGGGCTGCTGACAGCTCTTGACCGCCTTGATGAGGTTATCGCCCTGATTAGGGCCTCGAAGGACGTTTTAACAGCTCGCGAAGGTCTTATGAATCTGCTCGCTATATCAGAAAAACAAGCCCAGGCTATCCTGGATATGCGCCTGCAGCGCCTGACTCAACTTGAAATTTCAAAGCTGGTTGAAGAGCAGACACAATTGCTTGAAAAAATTGCTTACCTGCGCAGGGTTTTGGAAGATGAAAACCTGGTGCTGGCCATTATCAGTGATGAACTAACAATTATTCAGGAAAAGCATGGCGATGATCGTCGCACCCAAATTGTTGCTGATGAAGATGATGTCGATTCAATCGCCCTCATTTTTCAGGAAGATGTGGTAGTAACACTAACTGACCGTGGTTACATCAAGAGGCTGCCGTTGACCACATATCGAAGCCAGCACCGCGGGGGACGCGGAGTAATTGGTATCCAGACTCGTGAGAATGACTGTGTGGAGCAGTGCCATGTTGCTTCCACTCATGACAAACTGCTCTGTTTCAGCAATCGTGGAAAAGTTTACCTGCTGCAGGTTTATGAAGTACCGGAATCAGGCCGACAGTCGCGCGGCACTGCCCTGGTTAACCTGCTTCCTCTGGAAGAAAAAGAGTTCATTACAGCCACCCTGCCGATTAACGATTTTAGCGATGAACGTTACCTGTTAATGGTAACGTCGCGGGGCATGATAAAAAAGACTTCACTGAAAGAATACAGAAATACACGTAAAACGGGTCTTATCGCTCTTAGTCTAAGTGACGAAGATGAGTTGATG
Source organism: Bacillota bacterium (assembly GCA_051748565.1). Classification (GTDB taxonomy): domain Bacteria; phylum Bacillota; class Dethiobacteria; order DTU022; family DTU022; genus SKPH01. Next base: position 3,198 of record JBNJHN010000019.1, read on the forward strand.
GCCGTAAGGCTGACCGATGGTCGGAAAGAAGTTATTGTTGGAACAAGTGCAGGCCTTTTTGTCCGTTTCCCCGAAGACCAGGTCCGTGCTATGGGTCGGGCGGCCAGGGGAGTCAAGGCTGTTAAAGTCGGATCTGAAGATAGAGTTGTTGGTGCTAACCTGGTCACCGAAGATCATCAACTCTTAATCGCTTCGGCCAAAGGCTACGGCAAAAGGGTTAGAGTAAAAGAATTCAGTGCTCACCGTCGTGGCGGCAAGGGCATGATTGGCATGAAAACTACATCGCATAGCGGGCCGCTGGCTGTTTTTGTAGTGTTAAAAGGTGAAGAAGAAGAGTTTATCATCATAACTGCCAGAGGAGTAGTAAACCGTCAGAGAGTAGACCAGGTTTCGCTGATGGGGCGCTATGCCAGGGGAGTCAGGTTGATCAGGCTTGATGAAAGCGATACAGTAGTCAACCTTATTCCCCTGGAGTAAAGCTAAAGTGAATTAGCTTCTTTACTTAACTAAGCAAGCGATTTTGAGTGGCTAAGATAGGTTATTTTTACAGAATGGCGGGTTGCCCCATGCTGCAAAAAAGAAAAATCGGCATTACTGATACTTCACTGCGTGATGCGCATCAATCGCTTCTGGCAACAAGAATGCGCCTCATAGAGATGCTGCCGATTATAGAGTTGATGGATAAAATCGGATATCATTCCCTGGAAGTCTGGGGAGGGGCTACTTTTGATGCCTGCATGCGTTTTCTCGATGAAGATCCCTGGGAGCGCCTTCGGCAGCTTCGAAAAGGGCTGAAAAACACCAAGCTGCAAATGCTCCTTCGCGGCCAGAATATTGTTGGTTACAGGCACTACCCTGACGATGTCCTCGGCGAATTTATCAAGAAGGCTGTTTATAACGGCATAGATATTATTAGAATTTTTGATGCCCTGAATGATCTGCGCAACATGGAAAAGGCTATTCATCTTACCAGGCAAGAAGGGGCTCATGCCCAGGGGACAATAAGCTACACCATCAGTCCGCTTCATGATATAAACTACTTCATCGGGGTTGGTCGGGCTCTCAAAGACCTTGGTGCAGATTCAATCTGTATTAAAGATATGGCCGGCCTGATTTCTCCTTTCGATGCTTTCGAACTGGTAGGTCAGCTTAAAGAGCAGGTTGGGCTGCCCCTACAGCTCCACTGCCACTACACCAGCGGCATGGCTTCAATGGCTTACTTAAAAGCGGTTGAAGCAGGCGTAGATGTCATCGACACCGCCAATGCCGCCCTGGCCATGGGTGCCAGCCAGCCTGCAACCGACACAATGGTTGCTGCATTGAGGGGGACACCGTACGATACAGGGCTCGATTTACAACTGCTCTCAAAAGTGAGCGATCATTTCAAAGAAATAAGCTGTGGCTACGAAATCCCGCCGGAGGTAATGGGAGTTGACACCAATGTCCTCAGCTATCAAATTCCCGGCGGTATGATATCTAACCTTGCCTCACAGTTAGCCGAGCAGAAAGCTGCTCATCTTTTTAAAGATGTTCTCGCGGAGGTGCCGCAGGTTAGGGCCGACCTGGGTTACCCGCCGCTTGTTACACCAAGTAGCCAGATAGTTGGCACTCAGGCTGTTATGAATGTAATTACCGGAGAACGTTACAAGATGGTTTCAACGGAAATCAAGAATTACCTGCGAGGGCATTATGGCAAACCACCGGGAGAAGTGAATCCAGAACTGCTTAAAAAAGTGCTAAAAGATGAAAAGCCTATTGATGGGAGGCCGGCCGATCTGCTTAAGCCACAGATGGAATTGGCAAGAAAGGAGATTGCCGAATATATTGAGCAGGAAGAAGATGTTCTATCCTATATTATCTTCCCAAATGTAGCGGTAGATTTTTTTAAAAGGCGTAAAGGGTTACTGCCTCCCCTGGAGCTCAGGAGCAGCTGTAACGGTGGCAAGGTTATCAACAGAACCACTGAAAAAAAATCAGGCCAGAACAGTGAGAAGTTTGAGGCCATCTACCAGATTGACGAAGCACTGGTCTATATAGATGAGGTCAACATCATATATCCTGCGGGTTAGTTTTAAATAAATTAGTAATTCCCGGATTGTGGTCAAGTTCGTTCAAAGGAGATGGGGTTGCAGGCTGCAGGCGTGTTGACACATCGGACCTGTAAAGCTATAATTAAAGGCAATCTTTAACTGTAAAAAGCTGTGAAGGACAGGAGTACTCAATACACTTTTCATAGAGAGCCGGTGCAGCTGAAAACCGGTAAAGGGTATTGCGGAAAGTCGGTCCGGAGCCGCCCGGCTGAAATAGCAGTAAGTCGGGACGGGTTGATACCGTTACCACAATCACAGAGAGTTATTTCCTTTTCCGACCAGGGAAAGGCAGTTAAAAAGGGTGGTACCGCGGAGGAATTCCCTTCGCCCCTTTGGGCGGGGGGCATTTTTATATTCTTTCATATTTTAAGAGAAGGGGCGATCCAGATGAACAGAATCATTTTTATGAACGGCAAGCTGGTTCCTGAGAGTGAGGCATTTATCTCCGTTTTCGATCATGGTTACCTGTACGGTGACGGGGTTTTCGAAGGTATCAGAGCTTATAACGGGCGGGTTTTCAAACTCGGGGAACATGTGAAGAGATTGTATGAGTCGGCCCATTCAATTATGCTGCCTATCCAATATAGCGAACAGGAAATGATTAAAGCGGTAGTAGATACGGTAAATGCCAATGAACTGAATGACGCTTACATCAGGCTGGTTGTTTCACGAGGGGTCGGTGATCTTGGTATGGATCCAAGGAAGTGCAAACAATCCCAGGTTGTAATCATAGCGGATAAAATATTGCTTTATCCTGAAGAATTGTATCGTGAAGGTTTGACTGTTGTTACGGTAGCTACTCGACGCAATATTGCCGATGCCCTGGATCCTAAAATTAAATCGCTTAATTACCTGAATAACATACATGCCAAGATTGAAGCAAACCGGGCAGGGGTGCTGGAAGCATTGATGATGAACAACCAGGGTTTTATTTGTGAAGGCACAGGTGATAATATCTTTATTTACCGTAAAGGCAGGTTAATAACCCCGCCGGTATACCTGGGCATTTTGGAAGGAATTACCCGCGAGGTCGTTTTAGAGCTTGCTGTAAAGGAAGGGATTCAAGTCGCAGAAGAGCCTTTTACCCGCCATGACCTTTATATAGCTGATGAATGTTTTCTTACCGGAACTGCGGCAGAGGTGATTCCGGTTATAGAAGTGGACATGCGCAAAATCGGCAGTGGAAAGCCGGGTCCAATTACCAGCCGCATGATGGAACAGTTCCGTGCAATGACCCAAACCGAGGGGATTCCACTTGGTTAAAGGTAGGGCAGGCTTCAGATAGCAGGAACAGGTTATCCGGAAGGAAGAATTAGTGGAAGTGATTTTCCGCATTTTGAGGGGGTTTGTTTATGCGCAGCCATAAAGTAACTAAAGGTATTGACCGTGCGCCTCACCGTTCACTATTCCGAGCTTCAGGGTTCCACCCTGAAGAACTGCAACGCCCTCTGGTCGGGATTGTAAATTCGGCTAACGAAATAGTGCCCGGCCACATTCATCTTGACAGCATTGCCGAGGCGGTCAAAGCGGGGGTGCGCCTAAAGGGCGGGACCCCGATTGAGTTTTCGACAATTGCTGTTTGTGACGGCATTGCCATGAATCATGCGGGTATGCATTATTCGTTGGCCAGTCGAGAGGTGGTCGCCGACAGTATAGAAATAATGGTAGAAGCGCACTGTTTTGATGCACTAATACTGATAACCAATTGCGATAAAATAACACCCGGGATGATGATGGCGGCTGCCAGGTTAAACCTGCCGGCAATCATTGTCAGCGGAGGTCCCATGATGGCCGGGGAACAAAATAATAAAAAGATCGATTTAAGCAGTGTTTTTGAAGGTGTCGGCGCAGTCAGATCGGGTCGAATGCCGAAAGAAGAACTGGAGGAGATGGAAACCAGGGCCTGCCCCGGCTGTGGCTCCTGTGCCGGCATGTTTACAGCCAATTCAATGAATTGTATGGCCGAAGCACTGGGCCTTGCCCTTCCGGGCAACGGTACTATTCCGGCTGTGAGCGCCGGGCGAATACTGCTGGCCAAAGAAGCGGGCATGCAGATTATGAACTTGCTACGTGATGGCATAGGTATTGATAAAATTCTGGTCCGTGAAGCATTTGACAATGCTCTCGCAGTTGACATGGCCCTGGGTTGTTCGACTAATACGCTCCTTCACCTTACTGCCCTCGGCCGGGAATGCGGTTTTAAAATAGATTTAAAGAAAGTAAATGCAATAAGTGAACGCACTCCACAGCTTTGCCTGCTCAGTCCCGCCGGTTCTGATCGCATTGAAGATCTGGACAGAGCGGGTGGTGTTCCGGCAGTGATGAAAGAACTTATGGCGGCTAATTTGCTTGATGGGGAATTATTAACGGTAACCGGGAAAAAGGTTGCCCACAATCTTACAGGGGCAGAAATTATCGATCGGAAAATAATTCGTTCCACGGTTGAACCATACCGGTCACAGGGTGGCCTGGCAGTTTTGTTTGGCAATCTTGCTCCTGATGGGGCCGTGGTTAAGCAGGGCGCGGTTTCAGAGGCAATGCAACGCTTCACAGGCACGGCCATGGTCTTTGATAGTGAAGAAGAAGCTGTACATGCAATTAATAGCGGAATTATTACAGCAGGCAGCGTTATAGTAATTCGTTACGAAGGCCCGCGCGGAGGACCTGGTATGCGGGAAATGCTTGCACCAACTTCTGTTCTGGCAGGGATGGGTCTTGATGAAAAAGTGGCCCTGATTACCGACGGCCGCTTCTCCGGAGCGACAAGAGGAGCTTCTATTGGCCATGTATCCCCGGAAGCTGCTGCCGGGGGATTAATTGGCCTGGTCAGAGATGGTGATCGAATAGATATTGATATTCCAAAATATTCAATCGAACTCAGAGTTTCAGAGGAAGAATTACAGGAGCGTAGAAATGCCTGGCAACGGCCGGAACCCAAAATAAACCGGGGCTACCTTAAGCGTTATGCCAGAATGGTTTCATCCGCGGGGAGCGGCGCTGTGCTGGACAACGCAGAGGGAGAGGAAAAAGGTGATTTAAAATGAAAAAAAAGATGATAAAAGGATCGGCGATGATTTTAGCTGCCCTCGAAAAAGAAGGTGTCGAAATTATTTTCGGCTTTCCCGGAGGAGCGGTTTTACCACTTTATAACCAGCTCTACGATGCTTCTATCAAACACCTGCTGGTACGGCACGAGCAGGCCGCTGTACATGCTGCTGACGGATATGCCCGCGTTACCGGACGGCCGGGTGTGGTTTTTGCCACTTCCGGACCCGGAGCAACAAACCTGGTAACCGGAATTGCCAATGCTTACATGGACTCTGTGCCCCTGGTGCTTATAACAGGCCAGGTAGCAAGCAGCTTCATCGGTACTGATGCATTTCAGGAAGCCGATATTACAGGAATTACACTTCCTGTAACCAAGCATAATTACCTCGTAAAAAGTATTGATGACCTGCCGGAAATACTGGCCGAAGCATTTTATATTTCTTCTACTGGTCGTCGTGGCCCGGTACTGATTGATGTTCCGAAGGATGTTTTTGATCAGGAAGCCCATTTTTCCTACAACAAAGAAAGTGAAATTCCGGGCTACAAGCCGACATACGAGGGCCATGCCGGACAGGTAAGCAGGGCGGTTAAAGCAATTCGCGATGCCAAAAAGCCGGTTATTTTCGGAGGTGGAGGTTTAATCAGATCGGGAGCGTCAGAAGCTCTGCAGCAACTGGCTGAACAAGCGAACATACCGGTTATCCTCTCTTTAATGGGCCTGGGGGCTTACCCGGGTGATAAGGAGCTTTTTCTTGGCATGCCGGGAATGCACGGCAGTGTAACAGCCAACTATGCTTTAACCGAGTCTGATTTAATCATAGCAACCGGGGTTCGTTTCGACGATCGGGTAACCGGTAAGCTCGAGTCTTTTGCCCAAAATGCTAAAATTATTCACATTGATATTGACCCGGCGGAGATTGGCAAAAATGTTACGATTGATGTTCCTATTGTCGGTGATGTCAGGCTGGTTTTAGAAGAAATAGTTAGAAAGCTACGTCCAGGAAATACTGTAAAATGGCTTAAGCAAATTGCCTCTTGGCAGGAAAAATTTCCCATGCCGACCGGCTCACCGGGTTTAAAAAGTTATCTTAAGCCCCAGTTTGTAATCAGGGAATTAAGTCGTATCAGCGGGAAAAACACTATTGTCGCCACAGATGTTGGCCAGCACCAGATGTGGGCAGCTCAGCATTTTACAGTATATGAACCGCGTACCTTTATTACCTCCGGCGGTTTGGGGACAATGGGCTACGGTTTTCCGGCGGCAATCGGTGCAAAATTGGCTGCCCCAAATAAAAAAGTGATCTGTATCAGTGGGGATGGCAGTTTTCAGATGAATATCCAGGAGCTGGCTACTGCAGTTAATAATAAAATCGACATCAAAATAGCATTGATTAATAATGGCTATCTGGGGATGGTCCGCCAGTGGCAGGATATTTTTTACGACAAACGTTATTCTCACACAGCCATGGATACGAGTCCCGATTTTGTAAAAGTAGCAGAAGCATACGGAGCCAGGGGTTTGCGAGCTGCTGATGAAAAAGAAGCAACAGCTGCAATTGAGCAGGCGATGACCGAGAAAGGGCCGGTGCTGATTGATTTTATAGTCGATCCCGAAGAGAATGTATATCCCATGGTAGCTCCGAATCGTCCTATAAATGAAATTATAGTCGGGAGTGATAAAAAGTGAAGCATATTCTGGCCGTTATTGTTGAAAATAAACCCGGAGCTTTAACACGGGTATCGGGGCTTTTCAGCCGACGTGGCTTTAATATTGAAAACATTGCCGTCGGTGAAACGATGACCCCGGGTATTTCCAGAATGACTATTACCGTAGATGGCAGTGAAATATTAATTGAACAGGTAATGAAACAGCTTCATAAACTGATTAACGTAATTAAGGTTAGCAACCTTTCCAGTGAGCCTTCTGTTATGCGTGAGCTGATGTTGATTAAAGTTAAAGCTGAAACCGGCAGTCGCAGTGATATACAGCAAATCGTAGAAACTTTCCGCGGTAAAGTTGTCGATGTTTCACCCGACTCGATGATCATAGAAGTTACCGGAAATGATGACAAGCTGGAAGCGATTAAACTGCTGCTTCAACATTTTGGGATCAAAGAGATTGTTCGCACCGGTAAAGTTGCCCTGCTGCGCGGTTCGAAAGTAACCAGGGTGAGTTAATTATTGAGATATGGGCAAACTTCGCAATACTGAGATAGGGGATTTAATAGAATTCCAAAGAACTAATAAAGAGGTGCCCGGTCTTATGGCGGGATATTTAATAAAATTGAAAGACGGTGGATAATGGTAGAAAATATTGGATCGACTATGGTGGAAAAAATACTGGCGGCTAAGGCCGGCAGATCAAAAGTAATGCCGGGAGATTTAGTCAATGTCGCAGTTGACCTGGCCCTGGGTAATGACATTACTGCACCGGTGGCTATCAGGGAGTTTGAACGTTTGGGTTTGGACCGGGTTTTTGATCCTGATAAAATCATTCTTATTCCCGATCATTTCACGCCCAATAAAGATATTGCAGCGGCCGAGCAGGCCATGGTTTTACGCTGTTTTGCCAGGAAATACGGAATAAAGCATTACTATGAAGTTGGCCGAATGGGTATAGAACATGCTCTCCTCCCGGAGCAGGGTTTGGTGCGTCCCGGGATGGTTATTATCGGGGCAGACTCGCATACCTGCACTTATGGGGCTCTCGGAGCTTTTGCAACCGGTGTGGGCAGCACAGATCTTGCGGCCGCGATGGCTATCGGAGAAGCCTGGTTTAAAGTGCCGGCCACGATTCGTTTCGAATACGAAGGTGCACTGCCGGCATGGGTTAGCGGCAAGGACTTGATTTTATATACTATTGGCCGAATTGGTGTTGACGGAGCTCGTTACCGGGCCATGGAGTTTACAGGTTCTGTTATTAAAGATCTTTCTATTGACGGGCGTCTAACCATGGCTAATATGGCAATTGAAGCGGGCGGCAAATGCGGGTATGTGCAACCTGATGAAACTACATTCCATTATCTGGAAGATAGAACTGCTCTTCCTTATGAAGCTTTTTACAGTGATGATGATGCCGGCTACGAGCAGGTATTTAATTTTGATGTAACTGGTTTGGAACCGCAAATCGCTTTCCCGCCCTCCCCGGATAATGTTCGCTCTCTATCTGAAGCTTTAGGAATAGAACTTCAGCAGGTGGTAATCGGTTCCTGCACCAATGGAAGAATAGAAGATTTACGCATTGCTGCATCTGTTATCAAGGGACAAAAAGTTCACCCCCGGGTCAGGCTGCTTATTATTCCTGCCACGCAGCAGATTTACCGTCAGGCTTTAGAAGAGGGCCTTTTGTCTACTTTCATCGACGCTGAAGCAGCGGTAAGCACTCCCACCTGTGGCCCCTGCCTTGGCGGACACATGGGTATCCTTGCCCGTGGAGAGAAAGCGTTGGCAACTACAAACCGGAATTTCATTGGCCGGATGGGCCACCCTGAAAGTGAAGTCTATTTGTGCAGCCCTGCCGTTGCCGCTGCGTCGGCTGTAGCAGGGGTAATTTGTCACCCGGAGGAGGTTGTATCATGATTATCGAAGGGAAAATATGGATATTTGGAGATAATATTGATACCGATGCGATCATTGCTGCCCGCTACTTAAGCATTGTAGAGCCGAGAGAATTGTCTAAACATCTGATGGAAGACATAAAGCCGGATTTTTCGGGCCTTGTGAAACCAGGTGATATAATTGTGGCGGGCAGTAACTTTGGCTGTGGCAGCTCACGTGAGCATGCTCCGCTGGCTATTAAGGGTGCAGGTATTTCCTGTGTTATTGCTCTTAGTTTTGCCCGGATATTTTACCGCAATGCAATAAACATAGGTTTACCAATTCTTGAGTGCCCTGATGATCTGACTTATCTTTCATCGGGAGATGATCAACTGCAGGTTAATTTTGACAGGGGATTAATCACGCACCTTCAGAGCGGCCTTCAATACAAGGCGACTCCCTTTCCTCCTTTTATGCAAGAAATCATCAGCTGTGGTGGTTTGATGGAATATGTTAAAGCACGTCTTGAGCTCAGGTAGTAAAGGTTTTTCTATTTGCATTTTTTAATTGATAATGGTAGTGTAAATTGATCATTCGATTATAATACTTCTACCTGGCCGACCAGCTGGTTGGGTGATATTGAGGAGGCATATGCATGAAGAAGTATACCAGCGAAAATATTCGCAACGTAGCACTAATATCCCACGGCGGTGCCGGTAAAACATCCCTTACCGAGGCGCTGCTTTTTACATCGGGGGCGGTTAATCGCCTGGGGAAAATTGAATCAGGTAACACAACTACCGATTTTGATCCCGATGAAATCAAAAAACAGGTTACTATCAATGTCGGCCTTGCTCCTCTCGAGTGGAGCGGCGTAAAAATTAACCTGCTTGATACTCCGGGATATTTTGACTTTATCGGAGATGTTCTCGGGGCGCTCAGGGTAGCGGACAGCGTGGTTACAGTAGTCTGTGCGGTTTCCGGTGTAGAAGTAGGAACCGAAAAAGTTTGGGGTTATGCCGATGATTTCAAACTGCCCCGTTTTGTTGCCATCAATAAGCTTGACCGGGAGAATGCCGATTACGAAGGCACCTTAGAGCAGCTGAGAACTCATTTCGGCCTTAGTGTTGCACCACTGCAGATGCCTATAGGCAAAGAAGCCGACTTCAAAGGTGTTGTAGACCTGGTCCGGCAAAAAGCAATTATATTTTCTGATGACGGTATGAAGGTTACAGAAAAAGATATCCCTGAAGATTTAAGCTCACAAGCCCTTGATTTAAGAGAAAAATTAATCGAAGCTGTAGCTGAAGCAGACGATACCCTCCTGGAAAAATATCTCGAAGGCGAAGCTTTAAGCGATGTAGAAGTTGATGAAGGCCTCCGCCAGGGAGTTCTTAAAGGGAAAATAATCCCGGTACTCTGCTGTGCCGGTACCAGGAATTTCGGAACTCAGCCCATGCTGGACCTGATAAAGAACTATCTTCCTTCTCCTCTTGACCAGGAAGAACTCAAAGGTTACATTCCGGGAAGCGATGAAGAAGTAGTGCGGAAATTAAGCCCCGATGAACCTCTATCTGCTTTTGTATTTAAAACCCTGGCCGACCCTTACGTTGGAAGGATTAATTACTTTCGGGTTTACTCGGGAATGGTCAAGCCGGACAGCCAGATTTATAATTCAACCAAATCTGTCACCGAACGATTCGGGCAGGTTTTTTCGATGCGCGGTAAAAACCAGATTGCAATGGAAGAAGTTGTTACCGGTGATATTGCCTGTGTGGCCAAACTGCAGGAAACTGCTACGGGAGATACCCTTTGCAATAGCAATTCACCGATTGTATTTCCCGCGCTAGCTTTTCCTGAGCCGGTCATATCTTTTGCCGTTGAGCCGAAAACCAAGGGTGATGAAGATAAAGTTAGCAGTGGCCTGGCCCGTTTTTTGGAAGAAGATCCAACTTTTAAGCTGGAGAGGAGAGCAGAAACCAAGCAGACTGTAATTTCCGGACTTGGTGAACTGCACCTTGATATCATTGTAAATCGCCTCTCACAGAAATTCGGAGTTGAGGTCGAGCTGTCCACGCCGAAAGTACCTTATAAAGAGACCATCAAGGGGCAAACGAAAGTTGAAGGCAAACATAAGAAACAATCCGGTGGTCGCGGCCAGTTTGGCCATGTTTATTTAGAGCTCGAGCCGGCCGACACGGGGCAGGGCCTGGTTTTTGAGAACAAAATCTTTGGTGGATCCGTTCCAAGACAGTATGTGCCGGCAGTTGAAAAAGGTGTAACAGAAGCAATGGAAGAAGGTGTTGTTGCCGGTTATCCGGTTGTAGATGTACAGGTTAGACTTGTCGATGGATCTTATCATACTGTTGACTCTTCCGAGATGGCCTTTAAAATTGCTGCATCACAGGCTTTTAAAAAAGGAATGGAACAAGCCGAGCCCGTATTGCTGGAGCCTATAATGGATATAGAAGTTATTGTGCCGGAAGCTTTTATGGGTGATATTATGGGAGATTTAAACAGTAAAAGAGGACGCATACAGGGCATGCAGCCTGAAGATGGCCTGCAGAAAATCCGGGCACAGGTTCCGATGGCTGAAATGTTTAAATACTCGATTGACCTACGGTCAATGACACAGGGACGGGGCTTTTTCGCAATGGACTTTTCACATTATGAAGAGGTTCCCCACCAGGTGGCCGAGCAGGTTATTGCGGCGGCAAAGGCTGCAAAGGAAGAGGAAGCATAAATTTAACAGGCTAATCATTAAGGCAAATTTAAAGGGGCGACCTGCAACGGTCGCCCCTGTCAGTGGTTGCGGTTTAGAATGCGGCGCAGCTTGCCTGCTGCCTTGCCAAAAATTAGGCATGCAAATGAAAATAGCGGCTTTATATCGTCTGCAGCCCAGATGGCATGGGCTTTACGATGCGAAAGCCAAGGTTTTGCTATCTGACCAACAGTAAGCTGTTTCTTTTTCAGGTATGCAGCTATACTGATTGTATCCTCGTATGCGTGCCAGAAAGCCCAGGGCTTCTCTTCTTTAAGGTGAAAGTCAGGTAGAGGATCACCGATCAAGTCTTTATACATAATAAAAACAAACTCAATACCGCATTTGTCAAAAAGGACATTGAGAGTGCTTAAACGGGCATTAATTTCAATCATATAAAACTCTCCTGTGGAGGGATGTTTTTTAAATTCAATTTCGCTATAACCACGATAACCCAGGCGCTTGATGTATTCCAGCCCCAACCCGATCAGTTCTTGATCGTAAAGATGATGTGTCAGGGTTGATGAACCGAAATTTATTGGAAATTGGCGCAGTTTTTGAGCACTGAAAGTGTGGGTTGCCCTGCCCTGCCGATCCACGTAGGCATCGAAGACATACATTCGATCATCAAAGCCTGGGATAATCTCCTGGACCATTACTTCAAGTTCACTTATACGAGCCGTTTCCAACGCAGACAAAAGCCCGGTTTTATTTTCGGCGAGAAGACACTTTTGACGAAAAATCTTTACAAATTTATGAGAAAGAGCCGGCTTGATTATACAGGGATACTGTATATCCCTGGATATTTCAAAAAGGTCACTGTTTTGATCGACTATATAAGTTTGCGGTATACGCAGGTCATGCTCCAGTGCAAGCAGGGCAAGACCTTTCTTATCGATAATTTTTTCCAGCAGTCCGGCTTTATTATCGGGAAAGATATAATAAGCGGAGAGTTGTTCAGCGTAGCGTGATATGAGTAAAGCATAGTTATCGGCAGTGGCCATAAGCACGGGCCGCGTTGGGAATTCTTTGCCCAGGTCGATCAGAAAATCAGCCAGCCCGCCTTCTTCTGTATTAACGTTGGGGCAGAGTATTTTTCGGGTTACATAACGTGATGATAGGGCATAAGCTGTGGGGAAATGGTAATCAAGAGCATAAACAGGAATTCCTCTACGCCCGAGAGTGCGAATGGCTCCCAGGGCTGTGTAAAAGTTTGCCCCTAATATTACCACGGGTATTTGTTGCACTTTCATGGTCCCTTTCCAACAGCGATTATAATGCAACTTTATATTGTCCGGACCTTTTTTGCAACCGGTCCCTGCCGGCTTTCAGTGTTTGGCAGTTATGATATAATCTAGAAAACCCAAAAAGTCAATTATAGTATTAAAGCAATTTATTATAGATCTGTAAATGCGATTCAATGGAGTTGATTGTTTATGAAACGCAAAAAAGTCGCGGTTATTTTTGGTGGCCGTTCCGGTGAGCATGTTGTATCTCTAAGGTCAGCGGCTTCGATTATGGAAGCAATAGATTCTGAATTATATGAGATTATTTCGGTCGGCATCACCAGGGATGGGGCCTGGTTAACCGGTCCTGATGCCTGGTTGTCTTTATGGGAACAACGCCCGCCCCTCAAGGCACACCGAACCGTTTTATTAACCGATCCCGGAAATCCCGGCTTGCTTGTACAATCCGGCGATTCACCAACAGACTGGCGCTATCAGTCTATTGATATTATTTTCCCGGTTTTGCACGGCACTTATGGTGAAGACGGTTCGATACAAGGTCTTTTTGAAATGGCCGGGATTCCTTATGTCGGTTCAGGTGTGCTTGCTTCAAGCACAGGAATGGATAAAGTTGTTATGAAAGCTCTTTTCCGGCAGCAAGGTTTACCGGTGGCCCCTTATATCCATTTTTACCGCTGGCAATGGAAAGGGCGGGAAAAACTTTTGGAAAGTCAGATCAGCGAGGAGTTGGGTTTCCCGTGTTTCGTAAAACCGGCAAACCTCGGCTCCAGTGTTGGTATCAACAAAGTTAGTTTTCTGGAAACTTTAACGGCAGCGGTTGAGGAAGCACTTTTATATGATGAAAAAATAATAGTGGAGAAGTTTATCAAGGGCCGAGAGATCGAGTGTTCGGTTTTGGGAGATATAGAACCTGAAGCTTCCCGGCCTGGAGAAGTGATTTCCTGTAATGATTTCTATGATTACCGGGCTAAGTATATTGATGACCGTTCTGATCTGATTATTCCGGTTGAACTGGAAACTGAGATAGAAAAAATGATTATGCGCTATTCAATAGAAGCTTTTCAGGCAGTTGAAGCAAGTGGTTTGGCCAGGGTTGATTTCTTTTTTAATTCTAATAGCGAAAAGATCATAGTTAACGAGATTAATACCATGCCAGGCTTTACAAGCATCAGCATGTACCCGAAAATGTGGGAAGCAAGCGGAATCAGTTACGGGAAACTGGTAAACCGGTTGTTGGAACTGGCGGAGGTTCGTTTTAAAAGACGGCAAGCACTTATAGTTGCTCCACCTGAATAAGCGTTTTAAGGGGTGAGATCGATTACTGATCACCAGGAATCCCTTTTGGATTTAATCAATAATGATAAACCAGCCCGGATGCAGCAGGATAATGCTTTAGAACGATTGAAAGAATTGGAAAAAACCTCCCTGGCCTGCACACTTTGCATTTTAAGAAGCGGTTGTCGCCAGGTGGTTTTCGGAACAGGCAATCCCCGCGCCCACCTGATGCTGGTCGGTGAAGGCCCTGGTGCTGATGAAGATCGCCTTGGTATTCCTTTTGTCGGCAGGGCCGGCAATCTGCTCGATCGAATTCTGGAAGCTGCAGGAATTAAACGCGAAGAAGTTTATATAACCAATGTAGTTAAATGCCGCCCTCCCGCCAACCGTCTTCCTTTTCAACCCGAAGTTGACTCTTGCCTGCCTTATCTAAGAAAGCAAATAGAGCTTATCAATCCCAAACTGGTCGTATGCCTCGGGGCTCTTGCTACGCGAACCTTAATTGATAAGAATGCTTCGATAACCCGCTCTCGGGGCCAGTGGTATGAAAACGATGGCCGCCGCATGATTGCCACTTTTCATCCTGCCGCTTTACTGCGTGACCCTGGTAAAAAGAAATATGTTTGGGAAGATTTCAAAGAGATCATTAAATATTATAAATTAAGCTAAATGGAGGAGGCTGCTGCTTGTGAGTAATGAGTTGGTCCTGGTTGTTGATGATGAAAAAACATTGGTTAAAGCGCTTGCATTTAACCTTGAAAAAGAAGGTTTCCGCGTTGAAACTGCTTATGACGGCGAAGAGGCTCTTGAAAAAGTATTTGAATTAAAGCCTGATATTGTTGTCCTTGATTTAATGTTGCCGGTAGTTGACGGTTTTGAAGTCTGCCGCAGAATCCGTAAAAAACTTGATGTGCCAATTATTATGCTAACTGCCCGCAGCGAAGATATCGACAAGGTTTTAGGTCTTGAGCTTGGTGCGGATGATTACCTGACCAAACCTTTTAATTCAAGGGAACTGGTTGCCCGGATTAAGGCGATCTTAAGGAGAAGCATTATTCGTGATGAAGAATCGAAAAAGGTAATTCAGATCGGAAAACTGCAGGTTGATCTGCTTCAGCACAGAGTCCGTCTTGGCGAAAAGGAGATAAGCCTGACTTCGAAAGAATTTGCCTTGCTCAGCTTTCTTGTAACCAATGCCGGCAATGTTTATTCCAGAGAACAGCTCCTTGAACATGTCTGGGGCTATGATTACTATGGAGATGTTCGCACGGTAGATGTCCATATCAGGCACCTCAGAGAAAAAATTGAGCAAGACCCGGGCAACCCGGAGCTGATCATCACTGTTTGGGGCACAGGCTACAAATTCCGGGAGGATCTTTAATGATTCGGTTTTACAGCATCCGTTTTCGTCTGACAGCCACATTCCTGGCAATTATTCTGGCGGTAATGATTATAATCAGTTTTTTTCTATTCAACACCCTGGAACTTTACTACATGAATAATCTCGAGGAAAGTTTGGAGCGGTCAGGGCTTCTCGCTTCTGAATTTGTGGCCGGGCACTTGCGTGGGCAGGTGGACTCAGTCCGTCTTAGCACACTGGCTGAGAATATGAGCCGTCAAGCACAGGCCAGAGTTATTTTTACTGATCAGCAGGGGATTGTAGTCGGCGATTCCATGCGTATTGGGGGGCTTCTAAACCAAACACTTGAAAATGAACTGGTCAAAAATGCCCTTGAAGGGAATGTTAACAGTAGCTTAGGCTACAGTGAGAGTATTCAGCACCAGGTAATCTATATGGCTGTGCCGGTCGAAGAGGCAGACAATACAGTAACCGGTGTGGTCTTTCTTTCGACTTCCCTGGAAGATGTTGACCGGACCCTTGATGACATCCGCCGGTTTCTCTTTTTAGCCACAATTCTTGCGATGGCTGTAGTTGGAGGTGGATCGGTGGCATTGGCCCGCCGTTTTACCGGACCCCTGGAAGGGCTAACGGAGGCAACAAGAAAAATGGCCGAAGGCAAGCTTGATCAACAAATTGACTTTTCCTCAGGCGATGAAATTGGCCGACTGGCGGAGCAGTTCAACATTATGGCTAGACGACTGAATTATTATACCAGCAACCTTAAAAAATTTGCTGCTGATGTAGCTCATGAAGTACGTACTCCCCTGACAACGATGAGTCTTTTAACTAAAGCCCTCAAAGAGCATGAAATGGAACCTGAACAACAAAAAGAGTTTATTGAAGACCTGGACAGTGAACTCGATCGTTTAACTGCCCTGGTCAGCGATCTCCTGGAATTATCAAAACTGGAAAAAAACGATATTCAACTTGAGGGCATTATGCTCGATCGTTTACTACGGGATGTAATTGGTGAGTACCAGTACCGCTTCGCCCGGGCCGGTTTGGATTTAATAGATAATATTTCGGGGCAAGCAGTAAAAATTAAAGGAGCTCCGCTGCAGTTGCGACAGGTTATCAGCAATCTGCTCGATAATGCTATGAACTATACTTCAGCAGGGGGCACAGTTACTGTAACTCTTTTCCTTGAAGAAACAAAAGCAATTACAAAGATTGAAGATACCGGCTGCGGGATTCCCGAAGAAGATTTAAACTATATCTTCGAACGATTTTTCCGCGTTGACAGGGCACGTTCCCGTGAAGGAGGGGGAACAGGATTGGGGCTGTCAATTGTAAGTGAAATAATCGACAAGCACGGCGGCAAGGTCTGGGTTGAAAGTGAGGAAGGTGTGGGTAGCACTTTTTATTTTTCAGTGCCGCTGGTACAAGAATAGAAATGTTATAAGAATTTAATACTTTTTAAGATTACTTCAAAGCATATATATTTGATTATGATAAAATAGCTTCACTGTAGTTTTTAGCTTTGAGGAGTTTGCAGATGAGACGAATACAACCTTTTCATTATATAGTTATTTTGGCCGGCCTATTTATCCTGACCGGTTTAATACTTTTTTCCCTGCAGCTTCTACCTTCCATGGATACCGCCGATACTCTCAGCATAGATCCAGTGGCCGGGGATCAGGACAACGCTATTTATGATCTATGGTTCTCCAGTGCCGAAGTATACGATCTAAGTATTGATCATGGCCTGAACAGTATCTTGCTCAGCGCGGATAACAATGCGGTGACCCTCCTTAACCGGGAGCGTAAGCTGCTCTGGGAAAAAGTTTTTACGACTGCACCGCAGCAGGCTAAGATATCGTCCTGCGGTAATTATGCAATCATTGGGACTACCGGGGGTAGAGTCTTTTTTACGACCATAGATCAACAGTATTGGTGGGACCACGAAGGTAGCCCTGTTGATTTGCTTGCTGTTTCTCCCAATGCTTCCTGGATAGCTGTTGCCCGCTCAAAACCTGATCAGGATTTGTATCACCTTGATTTCTTTGATAAGGAAGGCACTTTAAAATGGAGTATTGAAACCGGACCGATTATGAATCTATATCTAACCAGTGAATACCTGGAACAGGCTAATATTTACTATACGTCTTATAAAAACGAGCAACCTGTGATTACTGCAGTAAACCTTGAGGGTGAGGAACTGTGGTCTTATGAAGGCCAGGTTTTGGCTGCTGTATCTAAACATGGCAGTCGTCTTGCCGTTCTGGAAGATAACAGGATCATTGTATATGATTCGCTTGGTTATGCTTTGTGGGCTACAACCCTGCCTTTTGAAGCCAACTCTGTCGTTTTTAACCCTCAGAATTACAATCGGATTCTTGTATATGGCAGCAGGGAAGGTTCTGGAGAAAACTTTTACTACTTTGATCTGGCAGAAGATTTGCTTTGGATGAGGCGTGTTGCCGATGGTTCACTATTTTCGTTTACCGCGGACGGGCAGTATATTGTTACAAGCTCATGGCGCCATTACAAGGAAGACTTTACGCAAATGTTTTTACTTGACCGTGATGGAGTTGAACTTAACAGCTGGGAGGTGGCCATGCGGGTTGAGCGTTTAAATATTTCGGGCCACCCTTACCTTGCAGTTGTATGTTCAGAAGACAGCTATATCGATATGATTGATTTAAGGCCTTTGTTTAATGAAGGAAATGGCAATGGCATTCGGGAGGCCCAGCTCTATAACCCCGTTACAACTGGTTTTAGGCCTGATGAAACCAGGATAACACTTTACTTTGCTGATGAAAATGCAAATATGATTCCGGTAACACGTTCGATCAGTTTAACTGATGATCCACTTCAAGCTGTCCTGGAAGAACTGGTTCGGGGACCGGCTCGCGGCAGTTCCTTGTATAGGACGATTCCCGATAAGGATTTCTCTATTGAAACAATCTTTAACCCGGCAGATGGCAGCCTGGTTATAGACCTGTCACCGGAACTAGGTAATATGGGTGGTTTTGTTAAGAGCAAAACTGCTTTTGAGTCTTTGATAATGACAGTAAGCGCGTTTAATGAAGTAAAAGAAATATATCTTAATGTGGGAAATGAGTTGATCGAAACTTTTGGTGAGGGAATACTGCTCGAGCAGCCTCTTGCACCTCACCGGTGGAAGAAACCGGTTTATATTCCCGTAATGAGTGGAAATCGCTACTATTTGCTGGTTCGGGAAGGTGCAGATGAAACAACAGAAGATGTCGGCCTGCAGGACCTGGTCGGGAAAACATTGCTGGTTGCCCGGGCTTTGCCATTTGTTCCTGCAGATTTGGAGCTAATTAGAGTTCATCAAACAGCAGGGCAGGTCCAAATCAACCTGAATGGTTCTCTGCGGGCAATTTTCCCGGAGGATCCGACTGAAAAAGAACGGATGCAGGCAGCACTTGTACTTGATGCTTTATTCATGACTGTATTTGGTAACAGCCGTTCTCAGCGGGTCGAAATAATGATTAATGGACAGCCCTGGAACTCTCCGGCTGGTTATCCCTCCACCAGCCGCTTCTTCCGTCAGCCCTACTTTATTAACCCTGAACAGTGATAATTTGCCATTTGATAATTACCTTGCTTTAGTCTAAAATAAGTGAAAAAGTGCCAAGGAGATAATTTATGCAAAAATTTAAAGAAGAGGTAGGCAAAGTTCTTGCCCCCCTTGTTTCGCTTGAGCCTGCGGAAGTAATGAAGCTACTGGAAGTTCCTCCGGAAACATCTTACGGTGACCTTGCTTTTCCCTGTTTTGTCCTGTCTAAAAAAAGAAAAAAAGCTCCCCAGCTTATTGCAAAAGATCTTGGTGAAGAACTAGCCGCTAAAAAAAGACTCTTATGGGAAAAAGCAGTTCCCCGGGGCCCCTACCTTAATTTTTATATTGCTCCCGGTCCTTTCGGTCGTGAAGTGCTCAGTCAGATCCGGGAGTGCGGAGTAAAATATGGCCATTCCAACCTGGGTAAACGAGGAAATGTGCCAATCGATTATTCTTCACCGAATATTGCCAAGCCTTTTGGCGTGGGGCACATCCGCTCCACTGTTATCGGTCACTCTTTATATCTGATTTATAAGGCCCTGGGATATAACAGCATCGGGGTTAACCACCTTGGTGATTGGGGTACTCAATTCGGAAAGCTGATTGTGGCTTATAAAAAATGGGGTGAAGATAGCAAACTGGAATCAGATCCTGTCAATTATCTGTACCGCCTCTACGTTCAGTTTCACCAGCGGGTTGAGGAAGATCCTGAACTTGATGATGAAGCACGTTACTGGTTCAGAAAACTGGAAGAAGGTAACGAAGAAGCTGTTGACTACTGGAATCGTTTTCGTCAACTCAGTCTTGATAATTATGAGCTGATCTATAATCTTCTGGGAATTGAATTTGAATACTATCATGGCGAGAGCCATTATAACCAGATGCTCGATAGAGTGATCAAGCTTGTTCAGGAAAAGAATATTGCCAGGGAGAGCGAAGGGGCTCTGATGATTGATCTCGAACCACACGGTCTTCCGTCTGTTATGCTGCGCAAGAAAGACGGTGCTACTTTGTATATTACCCGGGATCTTGCCGCTGCTATATATCGCTACGAAACCTTTAACTTTGTCCGGTCTCTTTACGTTGTTGGTGCTGAACAGACTCTGCATTTTCAACAACTTTTTAAAGTGCTCGAGCTGCTGGGGTTTGAATGGGCTTCCAACTGTGTCCATGTGCCGTTCGGCCTGATTCGTTTCAAAGATGAACGTATGTCAACCCGCGCGGGTAAAATAATCCTTCTTGAAGAAGTTTTGCAGCGTTCGATCGATATGGCCCGAAAGATAATTGAGGAGAAAAACCCCGATTTGGAAGATAAAGAAGGTGCCTCCAAAGCAGTTGGCCTTGGTGCGGTTCGCTTCGGCGACTTAAGTAACGACCGGATTAAAAATATAGAATTTGATTGGGAAAAAGCACTCGATTTTTCAGGCGAAACTGCCGCTTACATTCAATATGCTCATGCCCGTATTTGCAGCATTTTACGAAAGGCCGGGAAAGAATATGCAAAATGGGATGACAAGGCTGTCTCTGTTTTGACAACTAATGAAGAAGTAACCCTGGTTAAAACCCTTGCTTTGCTGCCTGATAAAATAATAGCATCAGCGGAAAATTACCGCCCTTCCATACTGGCCCGTTACCTGATTGATGTAGCCCGTGAATTCAACCGCTTTTACCATAACTGCCCCGTTCTCGGCAGTGAAGCTGAATTAAAACATGGAAGGCTGCTTTTGATAAGTTCAGCTAGGCAGGTTATTGCCAATGGGCTTGAGCTGTTAGGGATTGCTGCTCCGGAAGAAATGTGATAATAGCAGGGCTGGATAGAGTTTACAGCAGGTATTCAACCTTAACCTTCGATTTACAGTTCAGGGGGAGTTATAAATGTTAGATTTAAAATTCGTCAGAGAGAATCCCGCAGTAGTCCGCCGGGCCATGGAGCTTAAAGGTGAAGAAAGTGATCTTGACGGCCTATTGTCCAGAGATAAAGAGCGTCGTGATCTACTGAGAGAAGTAGAAGAACTGAAGCAGACGCGTAACCGTGTATCGAAGGAAATTGGCAGGGCAGGTAGTGACAACCATGCTGCACAGCAGAAAAAAGAAGAAATGCGGAAAGTTTCATCAACAATCAAAACATTGGATGAAAAGCTGCGCCTGGTTGATGCCGAAATGGAAACCCTTTTGCTCAGCCTGCCCAATATTCCAGACAAAGTTGTACCGCAGGGCAAAGATGAATCGGATAATGTGGAAGTGCGTTCCTGTGGTGAACCGCTACAGTTTGCATTTGAGCCGCTTGCCCATTGGGAAATTGGTGTCACCCTCGATATCCTGGATTTTCACCGTGCAGGGAAAATCTCCGGCAGCCGCTTTGTAGTTTATCATGGGGCCGGGGCGAAACTTGAGCGTGCTCTTATATCTTTCATGCTTGACCTTCATACCAACGAACATGGTTACCGTGAGGTATTCCCTCCCTTCCTGGTCAATGCAGCCAGTATGACCGGAACCGGTCAGCTTCCCAAGTTCGCTGAAGATGCTTTCAGAATTGAAGGTGCCGATCTATACTTGGTTCCTACTGCTGAAGTGCCAGTAACTAACCTGCACCGCGACGAAATTTTAGACGCTGAACAACTTCCAATATATTATGCGGCCTATACTGCCTGTTTCCGGGCAGAGGCCGGAGCCCACGGGCGTGACACCCGGGGTCTAATCCGCCAACACCAGTTTAATAAGGTTGAGCTTGTCAAGTTTGTCCGGCCCGAAGACTCTGACGAAGAATTGGAAAAATTGACCAGAGATGCTGAACATGTATTACAGCTGCTCAAGCTGCCATACCGGGTAATGTTAATGTGTTCAGGAGATCTTGGTTTTGCACCTGCAAAAAAATATGACCTGGAAGTCTGGCTGCCTGCAGCGGATACCTACCGTGAAATTTCTTCCTGCAGTAATTTTACTGACTTCCAGGCCCGCCGTGCCGGGATTCGCTTCCGTCCTGAAGAAGGGAAAAAAGCACAGTTTGTGCACACCTTGAATGGTTCAGGGCTGGCTGTAGGGCGCACCGTTGCAGCTATTCTGGAAAATTACCAGCAGGAAGACGGCAGCGTAATCATCCCCGAAGTGCTGAGACCCTACTTCAACGGGCAGGAAAAGATTACCGCCTTATAAGGTGACAGTTGAAATCAATTCCGGCTTATTGGAAGTATTCAAATCAAACCTAATGGGGCCTAGAGGAAACAAATTATCCATACAGGAAAATATATCCTGCAAAGTTAAAAACATTGAAGAAAAAGATAGTCAAGTATCTGCCTGTGTACACTCACAAAATTCGAATGGGGAAAGTAAAAATGGTAAGCAAACAAGATCTGACTTATTGTTAGAATTTACTTTAATTTGTCTGCATGGGAGATATTTTTAATGTATTCCAATGAAAATAATGATGAGAAAGCCAATTTAAACAATCATCAGCAATCAAAAGAAAGAGCTAATATTATATATAGCTGTGCCGGTCCCAGGCTCGTTCCTGAAGAAGGCATAGAAGAAAGTAATTTAATTATTGACCACTGGGGAAAAACATGCCTGGTTTGTGGGGAAAAGATAAAGTTTAAAGAACTAAGGTGCAAAAAATGCAACTCATTAAACTGCATTTAAATCAGACGCCATTAACAAGAATTATATTGTCACTTCACTATAACGACACTGCAATCTTTCGCTTCCTGCACTATGGCATTACTTACACTGCCAAGGAATAATTTTTTTAAACCACCCAATCCTCTGCTGCCAATAATGATCATGTCGAAACCTTCCCTGGAAGCGACATTTAGGATGTTGCGGGAGGGGTGTCCTTTTTTTAAGATTGTTCTTGCCTTAATGTTTTTTTCTTCAAATATTTTCAAGGCTTCTTCTAGGATCTTTTTTCTTTCCTCTTGGTCCTCTTTCTTCAGCTTGCTAAGATTCCCGCCGTCCATAACTGTAAAAGAAAAGCCTTCGCCACTTCGTGCGTAAGAGGAAAGATCCAATTTGCCTTCATCAACGTGAATTATGGCCACTTCTTCAACATGAGGTCCTTCGGCAATTAAAGAAGCTTTTTCTACAGCTTTTTGACAATACTTTGATCCGTCGGTACAAACTAAAATTTTCATTTAAGCTGCTCCCTTTTTGATAATTAATAATTAGTGTGTAACCTTGCAAATTATTATACCATGTAGTTAGCTGCTGCGATTATATATTACTGAACCTTTTGAGGATAAAGGTGAAGTATTAAGCCGTTCTACTTCACCTTTATCATTTCACAAACCAGATCTTAAAAGAGCTTGTCAAATTCATCAATAGTTATTGCCGGAGTTGAAGTGAAGCTTATCCCAAGCAAATTGCCCATTTCAACGGAGGTTTTGATCATGTATTTAATTGTTGGAAAATCGACGATGAAAAGCAGATCGTTTTCGCCGAGTAAGGCATAACCGGCTTTGATTTTACCGCCATTTTCTTCAATTAAATCCTTGGCCTTTTCAGTCCTTTCGGGGCTAATTTCCTGCAGAGAACCAGGTTGATACTTGCCAAACATCATGTAAAGGCTCATTCGGGAAACCCTCCTTTAATAGGGATATTATAATTAAATTATATAATCTGTTATCATAATATACAATACAGTATTAACTTGGGTCATGGCAGTATTCGCACTGGCTGTTACCATATTTACGGTTCTAATGTACTTTAATTAATAAGGCTTCTCTGAATATAGTTTCAATGCAACGACGATTAAATAAACTCGTAGAGGATTTCACTTTTAAGCATTAGTTAAGACTGGTAAGATTATTAAAAAGTTTGATGAAATTATTGGAGAACAGATTTGAATGCTTAATTAATCGCTAAAAAGGAGTTGTCCAGTAATGAAATGTCCTTTAAGGGTTGATTCACAAGGCAATGCCTTAGATTGTTATAAAGATGAGTGTGCCTGGTGGATAATAAATGCAGAAATCGAAGGTTCGAAGTCAACAGGAGCCTGTGCAGTGTTAGGGGTTGCAGTTAATGGTATATTTGTCACCATTGGAGGTGATGAAGAAGAGGATTATAACTAATATTAATTCAGCTGATAAGTATTTTTAGGTATAAGAGATAGCTTTTCGGCAGTATAATATTACGGAACTTGGCAATCAAAGGCTCACAATTAACAAGGAGTGTTAGTTATGAAATGGCGTAAAAAGAAATCTGGATATCGAAGCGAATGTTGCTGGTGTGGAAAGAAAATATCCAAACATTCTCCAGTTTACGGACTTAATGCTAAGTTTAGGAAAGATGCTGAAACTCCACCTGTAGAAGTTGAAGGATATGTCATAGATCTCTATGTTCATGAAAGCATGGACTCCGCTGATTCTAAACTTGTAAAGGCTATAGTAACTGGTAAGAATTCTGATGCTAAAAAAGAGGGCAGTGATTTGATCTTTATGCTATGTTCTGAAGAATGTGGGCATGAGCTGAAGGAAATATTACAGGCAGATATAGGTTTTATTGATAAGGTATTGGGGGAAGGGTTTTAAATATAATTAGATTTTGCGTATGGTACTATAATGAATAGAGGATAAATAATCATGGATTCCTATGAACAGTACGAACAGGATTGTGCAAGAATTAGGAAAGATAATGAAAAAATACTGGCTGAATTTGGATAATGACTTTCTGATAAGAAGCTGTCATCAAAAACAATTGCTAAGCATTACGATAACGTAGAATTTTATATAAAAGAGTTCCTCTTGTATGAAGAAGCTATAGATACTTCAGATGGTGTCTATAAAATAGACTATTTTTTAGGGCAAACCTCGGCATAAATATATCTTTGGCTTTTGAAATAGATCATATAGTGGCTATCTTATTAACTAAAGGAATATAAATCTTTGTCAGAGATAAATGATAACCAGTAATTAAAATCTTTAAAACCAGCTTCCTTGAAATTAATTTTTATGGTCATATCTGAAAATAAAAATGCATGATTTATCCTAATAGTAACTATTACCACTCCGAAATACTCGATTGACACAGGCTAAAGGACTATTTAAGAAATAAAGAGGAATCAGTTTATTTACTGTGCCCAATGAATATATAAGGATCACTCATTTTCAGTTCCAAGCCTGAATTATGGATTTAAGATAGGCTATAGCAAAATATACGATCTAACTTTATTTTACTACAGTCACTATGCAATCTTTTGCTTCCTGAACTACCGCACCACTCACGCTGCCAAGGAATACTTTTTTAAAGCCACTAAGCCCTCTACTGCCAATCATAATCATATCAAAACCTTCCTCGTGGGCAGTTTCGACTATGGTGTGCGAAGGATGCCCTTCTTTTAATATTGTGCGTGCATTTATGTTTTTTTCTTCAAAAAGTTTTAAGGCGTCCTGTAAAATCTTTTTCCGTTCATTTTTATGCTCTTCCTGCATTTTTCTAAACTTTTCCATTTCTGTTTCTGTTGGAACATACCCTTCACCCCATGGCATTGCAGAAAAATCAAATTTTTCGTCATAAACATGAATTATTGCCACTTCATCAACATTGCATCCTTCGGAAATTATTAGAGCTTTTTCTAAGGTTTTTTGACTTTGCTCTGATCCATCTGTACAAACTAAAATTTTCATATCAAATAGACTCCTTCCCTTATTTTATGAATATAAAACTACTTTAATTATAATATATAGTTTTGAATTATCATAATTTAATTCACCAGGAGTTAAAGCCTTTGTATTGAAAAATTTAAGTTGATTGTGTTCTGGTTTGAAAAATCATTTTCATAAAACCAGCGTCCATAAAATAAGAAATAACTAAAATATCAACCGAATTTTTACCTGACTTTAACATGGTAATCTCTTACATCCCTGAAAAGTCTGATTGACATTGGTAGTTTGCTTTGCTATACTTTATGATGCAAATTCCCCCAATGGGAGGGGTGTCCGAGAGGTCGAAGGAGCTGGTCTTGAAAACCAGTGACCCGAAAGGGCCGTGGGTTCGAATCCCACCCCCTCCGCCAGGAGATACAAAGGAGAGATGGCCGAGAGGTCGAAGGCGGTCGCCTGCTAAGCGATTAAGCGGGTAAAAGCCTGCTTCGAGGGTTCGAATCCCTCTCTCTCCGCCACATGCGCCCGTAGCTCAGTCCGGATAGAGTAACTGACTACGAATCAGGAGGCCGCAGGTTCAAATCCTGCCGGGCGCACCAGCAAATAAAGGGGTTTTCGGGAAGCAGCAAACTCCCGAAGGCCCTTTTGCTTTTTAATTTATTATTAGCATGGTGCTGCCATAATTATACCGAAATTTTTTAGACGTTCAGGTTATGTTTTAGATTTGCCCCTAAGTCCTATTCAGATTGTATAATGAAAGAACTCGACTGAACGGTTTCAACCCTAAGGGGTCGGCCAAAAAGCTGTCCCCGTGATCGCTGCTCAAGCAGATCCAGGGTGGGCAGTTCGCCTTCGCCGAGAATAGTCAGGTTCACTGTCTTGTCAGCAGTTTCGGTGTTGACAGCAATCAGGCGATACCCGCTATCGGCAAGCCATTCATGGCTAAGACTATATAAACGTGCTTTGATCGTATTGTTAACAACCAGGTTATAACTGGTTAAAGATAAAGGTAGGGCGATCAAAATGATTGCAACAAGGGAGATGGCTATGGCCTTTCGCCTGGCTTTAAATGAATGCTTGATAAAGATGGCCTGTGAGAAACCCATTAATCCGAAAACCAGTGAGCCGGTCAGTAAGATGGCAAAGTAATTGGTAACGAAGTAGAGCAGGCTGCCCAGGGCCAGGTTAATTCTACCCAGCGCTAATAAGATTCCCACATTGGCTAATGGCGGCAACAGGGAAACGGCAATGGCTACTCCCGGCAGCGTGTCAGAGACATCCTTGCGGGACAGGGCAAAAGCTCCTGCCAGGCCGGTTACCAGGGCGGCCAGCAGATCTATTAACCGCGGGGCTGTCCGGATCATAACCTGATCAATACCCTCAGGATGAAATAAGGAGGCCATCGGTAAAGTTAGAATATAGCCGACTGCGATGGCCGCAGCAATACCACCCAGGCTGATCAGAAGCGAGCTTAATATGGCTGATCGATCACCAATACTGACACTTAATGCCAGGCCCATAATCGGCAGCATTAGTGGCGCAACGATCATCGCCCCGATTACTACTGCCAGAGAGTCTCCCAGCAAGCCAAAGGTAGCAATTGACGCTGCAAGAACGAGCAGACAAAAGAAGCGTACCAGCCTTTTGTTCATCTCTGTCCCCTCAAAAAGCAATATATCCCTGACCCGCTTTACCTCACTTGCATCGACAGGGCCGCCATGAAGAATAGTACTCACCGAATTGGCCACTATGGTATCATCCTTTCTCTGTTGAGGTGAACCTGTAAATAGGGGATATCATAAATAGGAATTTACTTTTCTGCTGGGAATATATTAATACACTATTAAGCTGCAGGTCAAGCTAATCCGACCTAAAAAGCAGACTTTCGGCCTGATTCGCCAAGGTTATAGGTGAGGCAGAAGGCATTTATGGATCATCTTGGGGTTTTACGCTTAAAAGCATACAAGTTGAACAAAGAGGTAAATTAAAAGGCCCCGTTTTTGGCATAACTAAACTAAGGGTGACCTTCAACCGGTTTAACTGGAGGAACTTGCGAAAGAATCAATTGCAAACCCTGTTCTACCCAGGGAAGCGAGGCGACAGATCCGGCAACCGGTGAGGCGCTCCAGTGTTCGTCATAAGCCATCACTATAATGTAGTCGGCCTCTGCAGCCAGGGCAACCCGATCATAGCTATGCTCCAGTACTCAGATGTAGAGATCATCGTCACATCAACCGATAAATCAAGGCCTTCCTGGCGGCATCGCCCGCCCAGCTCACTGATAAAAAGCGTAAAATAATCCCGGTAATCAGTATGAAAGTTTTCAAAATCAACATTTATGCCATCCAGGCCGTATTCCAGGGATAGATCGATCAACTCATCGGCTATATCAATTCGAATCTGCTCATCACTTTGGAGTACATTCCTGTTCACAATAGATTTAATATTACTTACAACCTGTTTTATAACTTCCGGGTCCTGGTGGCGTGAATCCAGGGTTATGCGAACGTTATCTGGTATTACTGTATGTACATTTGGGGCACCGCTAAATTCACCGGTTGTATATATCAGTTTTGAATCCAGCTTATCCAGTTCCCTGTGCAAATAAAGAATTATCTCCGCCATGGCGTAAAGAGCATCTTTGCGCATCAGTATGGGAGTAGTTCCGGCATGGTTAGCCTGCCCCCCCGGGTTTTGCTCTCGCAATTAACCATCCCCAGCACACCTTCAACTACACCAATATCCTTATTTTCTGACTCAAGAACCGGTCCCTGTTCAATGTGCAGTTCCAGGAAAGCCCTGTAGCCATTCGAGTTAAAGCGGTTTGCCTCCTCTCCCATGTAGCCACTGGTTTCCAATGCTTCTTTAAAAAGTAATTCCGTCTTCATCCTTTACAGCCAGCATGGTATCCTTATCAAACTTGCCGACAATTACCCTGAATACATCATTGCCGGACGAAAGCGGGAACCTTCCTCATTTGTTCAAACCAGAACGGTAAGCGGGTGGCGGGTTTTTATTCCTTCCCTGATTATGGTTTCAACCGCCTCAAGGCCGGTCAGCACTCTCAGTATTCCGTCGTAATTACCACCCTTTACCACGGAGTCCGCATGTGAACCTAAAGCTATAGCAGGCAGATCTTCTGATCCTTTGAAAGTGGAATAAATATTACCCAGATCATCTGTTTTAATATCCATGCCCAGTTTTTCACAGCGCCTGCAAAATTCTTCCCGGGCTTACAGATCGGCCTCAGAAAAACAGAGGCGGGTTACTCCGCCACCCCCGATATCGCCAAATTTACTGAAGGTAGTTATTTTTTCCTCGAGCCTTTCTTTACTGCAATTGATCATCAGGGTTCACAATCCTTTACCAGATGTACAAATTCAGGATATTCTACTGGTATTTCCTTTCTATTAAAACAGTGGGATCAAAATCTTTTACCGGACCCTTATACGGTTCGCCACGACCGTGCAGATGGGGTCGATCCATGTGAGTAATTGCCGCTACCGGGCAAAAATTGTAGCAGCGGAGGCAGATTATACAAGAACCTTTTGTTTTTATCATGCTGTTTTCGTAATAAAAATTATCAACCGGACAAAGCCTTACACACTCTCCGCAATCAATACAGTTACTATAATCAATGCCGATATCGTTTTGGAGTTTATGGAAAACTTTCCGAAACGGAATACGCTGCATAGATCCAAGGTAGAAAGAAAATTGGTTAAAACCGCGTAAAAATGATTTTCCGGCATTTATTTCTTCAGCTAAAAAAGCGGCCCTCCTCGCTGCCCTGCCCAATACACCGGCCAGGCGGTTATGATCGTTAGTATATGGAAGGCTGATGATGCTTACTGTTACATTGTTCGGCATCAGGAAATGTTCGCCCCACTGGATATTAAAGCCTTTGTCATGGAGCATAGTCCCGCCCACGGCAGCTCCATCACCGGACCATAGCCACTGGGAGCAAAAAACAAAAGCCCTTTTCCCGGATTGAGAGGGAAGTTGTGAAATAAAACTTTTAATCGGTTCGGGCAAATCAGATCCATGGATGGGATAGCCAAATCCTACTATTTCAGAATTGGAGATAAGCATAGAAGCCTCATCGACTGATAAAGTTTCTATGGAATATGCCCGGGCTGAGCGATCCAGTTTAGTGAACTGACGGACAAGCTCTTCGGAAACCCACCAGGTATTGCCTGTACCTGAAAAATAGAAAATCACAAGCTCTTCAAAGCCGTTTTCTTTATCTGCCATTATCTATCCTCCGGTCTAGAGCATATAATCATCATATCAATGAACCATGCTATTTGACAATAAAAAAGGAAACAAAATATCACCCGGGTTATAAAAATCCTTTAATCCAGTGGCCAGCGTAACTGGCTTTAATAATATTGTTAGTTAGAATAGACCCTCGAAGTTAATATGAAAAAAGGAGTTTATCTTTGAAATGAACTTTTCCAATCTCGGTCGCCCAGCATAGATTTATGCCGGCAAGAATAGCTTCTCTTATCACCGACATCGGCATAGCGGTCTGACTGCCGCTGTGTGATTGTCCAGATCCGGATACTGCAGGCCGCAGGCCATGGTAAACGCAATCACCTTCATCTTTCCGTTACACTTGGGACAGATCAGCGGGTCTCTGCTGTAAACTTTCTGAATCAAACGGCTCCAGCTTTTTCTATAGTTTTCTTTTGCTAGTTGGCCCCATTGTTTTGACACACTTTCGTACAAACTTTTTTGCTGTTTTTCTGGTATTATTGCATGGTGTAAAGTAGTATTGTGTTCCCATCGATGCCAGAAATGCTTAAAAACAGGGTATAATGCTGCTAAGGATTATTAAAAGGCACTACTTCTGCTTCCTGCGAATCAGGAGGTCGCAGGTTCGAATCCTGCCGGGCGCACCAGAAAAAAAATAAGCCTCGCCTTAAATTATCCGGCGAGGCTCTTTTCTCTTTCACTACCGTTTATCAATTAATTGATAAGCGGAAAATGCTTGCTTCTAT
>JBNJHN010000020.1:0-33336 GCA_051748565.1 Bacillota bacterium
AACAATCCGCCACCGACATGGGTCTCCGCGAAGGTAGGGTCAACGCCTACATGCCATTGTAGATCGCCCCATCCTTCTTAACTCCCAGCAGCAGCTCCCGACTGGGCGTCGGCAGCCACCACCAGGAACTTCATTGATGTGCCCTTAACGGATTTTTAGGCCCGTTCTCAGAGAGGGGCGTCAACTAGAATACTGCACCACCTATGCTAGTTGCTAGGAAATATTATAGCATAATCAGACCTTGTTCTCAACTAAACCGCGGCCCGTATTTATAAGCTTTAGAGCAACCCGTTATTTATTTTGCAGGCTTTAAGGGCATTTTTCATCAGCATCCGGTTTGTAACGGAACCCACACCTTTTGGAACCGGCGAAATAGCCCTGGTTTTATCTTTAACCGCATCAAAAGAAACATCGCCCACAGTTTTAGTTTTGGGCTTGCCTTTTTCATTCATAACCGGTTGACCATTCTCATCAAGCACTTTGACACGGTTAATACCGACATCGATGACTATTGCACCTTCTTTAACCTGATCAGGTCCAATTAAATCCGCCTTGCCGGCGGCTACTATAAGTATATCAGCACCGGTGGTATGTTTCTCCAGGTTACCCTTCATGCTGGTAAATACGTGGGTTACACTGGTGGTAGCATTACGGTTGAGAGCTAAGAAAGCTACCGGCTTTCCAACAATATTGGAATGGCCGACGACAACAATTTCTGCTCCTTCAAAGAAATCCTTTGGATCCATTTTTTCCTCATTACGGGCATAACGTTCCAAAATTTCGATTACCGCGGCCGGCGTTGCCGGTGGAAAGGTAACTTCGCCCAGGGCCAGTTTTCCCATGTTAAAAGGATGAAAACAATCAATATCTTTGTTTACGTCAATCGTGTTGATAACAACAGTGTCGGAAATCTGTTCCGGAAACGGTCGCAGCGGTAATATCCCACTTACTGCCGGATCATCATTCAGCTTTTTAACAATCTTGATAACATCTTCCTCCGTAGCATCTGCCGGTGGGTTTTCATTGATATAGTTAAAGCCCGCTTCTTCGCAAAACTTTTCAACCTGACCCCTGTACATCTTGGAACCAAAATCATCCCCGACCAGAAGTGTAGCTATGCCCGGGGTTATCCCTTTGGCTTTTAGATCCTCCGTTTCCTTGATGATTTCCTGCATAATTTCCTCGCCGATTGCAACACAATCAATTACTTTTGTCATTCTTCTTACTCCTTTCCATGTTTAGTAAAGGCATCTTGTTCCCAGGCCGAAGCCAGGGTAGTATCTATTGCTACCGGAATTTTTCGATTACCCTGCGTAATGTTTCATCAGCTATTTTGCTGCCTTCTTCGATCAGGTGATCCATTTCTGCAGTTGTATCTTTAATAAAGTTTTCATCTTTAATTGCGCCCAGGTTTATCAGAACATTCAACTGGCCGCTTACGAGGGCCGCTTTTAAAAAAGCTACTCCACAGCCAACATCGGAAATAGCCAATTTTGTTCCAATTTGCCCCATTCTTTCGTGAATCTTTATCCCTGCATAGGCTTTTCTCATGATTTCCATGGGAACGGAGCATGCTTCTATTGAGCATTCCTCCATAATTTTTACCTTGTGTGCAGCCTGCTCCGGGGTTTCTTTTGGCAAACTGTAAGCTTTTGAGAGCGGTTCAAAGACCTCAGCATCCCTGTCGACCAGTTTTTTTAAGTCCTCGATAATCTGACTGCCTCGTTCCAGTAATTCTTTCACCTCATCTTCCACATCGGCAAATTTCTTTTTGCCTACTGTCAGGTTTCCGACCATGTTTGAAAGAGCCATGCCGATTGCCCCGCCCATTGCCGCTGCTCCTCCTCCTCCGGGAACAGGAGCTTTTGAAGCCAGGACATCGAGAAAATAGCTGCAGCTCTTATCTGCCATTGTCATAATGTTCGCCTCCCTATTATTATCAGATAGTAATTCTTATTCTTCTCAGGACACAGTTCTATCACCTGGTCCTGTAAATCATCTTTTCTGCCAAGCCCGATAGCAGTTCGGAGTTACAGTCAAGGTTGTCCAGGGCTTTAAGGGCTTCAGTATAGAGCAGATCTGCCCGCTGCCTGGCTTCTGCCTGGCCCAGCAGAGCGGGGTAGGTAGCCTTGAAACGAGTTTGATCTACACCGGCCGGTTTACCGAGTTCTTCAGTGGTCCCTTCGTAATCGAGCAGGTCATCGATAATTTGAAAAGCAGGCCCGATGTTGGAAGCATAAATATTCAATGAGTTTAGCTGTTTTGAAGTAGCATCTGCCGCAATTGCACCACATAATACCGCCGCTTTAAGGAGAGCGCCCGTTTTCATTTCCGCAATACTTTCGATTTCTTCAAGGGTTGGTTCAGTTCCTTCGGCTTTAAGATCAAGGACCTGGCCTCCAATCATACCTGTCACTCCGGCCGCCTCTGCAAGTATGGTAATTATTTCCAGGGCTTTTCCCTCCCGCCCGTATTTCCTGCCGTAATTTGCAACCAATTCGAAAGCAAGAGTAAGCAGAGCATCTCCGGCAAGAATGGCCAGGGCCTCACCGAAAACGCGATGACAGGAAGGCTTCCCTCGTCTCAGGTCGCTGTTATCCATTGCCGGCAGGTCATCATGAATCAGGGAATAGGTGTGTATATATTCGAGAGCACAGGCCACCTCAATAATTGAGCTATCTTCCGAGCCCAAAGTATCAGCTGCAGCAAGTACCAGGATCGGCCTGAGCCTTTTACCGCCGGCTTCAAGACTGTGCCGCATGGCATCAATAATTATAGTCGGGCCTGATTGCGGCACCCTTTCTGCCAGTGCTAGATCGATTATATTCTTTTTTTGATCCATGTACTGCCCGATATCGATCATTTTTCTTCTGCTTCGAACTCCTCTCCGGGTTCTTCGCAAAGCTCTTTATCCAGTCTTTGCTGCTCTTCCTTCAGCAAATATTCAACCTTGTATTCAATTTCAGCCAGTTTTTCGCGGCAGTAGCGGGATAATGCAATACCCTCCTGGAAAACTGAGAGCGAATCTTCCAGGGCAATATCTTCATCCTCAAGTCGGTTGACAAGCTCTTCGAGTCTTTTAACCGCTTCTTCGTAAGTCATCTTCCCGATTTTTTTATTTGTCAATTGCCAAGCCCTCCTCAACCTTTTCCGCTCGGCAGTATGCCTGTCCGTCTTTGAAACTAAGCTGCACGAGACGTTTCAGCCGGACCTGCTTTATTGAGCGAATTATATTTCCCTCTTCATCCCGGCAATAGCTGTAACCCCGGTTCATTACTTTTAGCGGGCTGTAACTTTCCAGCTTATCAATCTGCGCAGCGAGGACCATTCCTTTGTACTGCAGGACCCTGACAATTTCACGGCGCAGCTTTACCTCCAACTGGT
Organism: Bacillota bacterium; assembly: GCA_051748565.1. Lineage (GTDB taxonomy): Bacteria > Bacillota > Dethiobacteria > DTU022 > DTU022 > SKPH01. The sequence goes on from JBNJHN010000020.1 coordinate 3,385, forward strand.
TTAAGAACTCGGCAGACAGCTTTAAACGCCTACCGGGCAGGCGAAAAAATCGATCGCTTACAATATGGTCAACTTTCTGTTTTTCCTGCAGAAGACGCCTCTGGAGGGCCGCAGCTGCCCGTTCCCTGAGCTGCTGAATCTTAAGTATAATTTCTTCTTTTTCCGGTACTGCCGCCACCGCTCCTGCAGTCGGTGTGGGAGCCCTCAGGTCGGCTGTAAAATCAGCGATAGTAAAATCCGTTTCATGGCCTACAGCTGATATAACAGGAACCTCTGATCTATAGATGGCCCTCGCCACGATCTCTTCGTTAAAGGGCCACAGATCTTCCAGAGAGCCGCCTCCCCGGGCCAGTATGATAAGGTCTATGTCTTTCCTGCTGTTAAGCCAATCCAGGGCCCTTGCCAGATCTGCCGCGGCCCCTGAACCCTGGACCAGGCTTTCGACTACCAGTAAATGAACATGTGGAAATCGCTTCTTTATAGTGGCCAGTATGTCCTGAAGCGCTGCACCTGTTGGAGAGGTAACCAGGGCAATTTTTGCAGGAAGTCCCGGAATAGGCTTTTTATGATCTGCCCTAAAAAAACCTTCTGTTTCCAGTTTTCTCTTAAGCTGTTCAAAAGCCAGAAAAAGCGAGCCCATTCCAGCCGGTTCCATCCCGGCGACATAAAGCTGGTAAACTCCGTCAGGTTCATAAACTGATATGTTACCATGCACAATAACTTCCATTCCGTCCGCAGGTTTAAATATACAACGAGCATTCTCACGGCGAAAGAAAACGCAGCGCAGTGAAGATGTGCTGTCTTTTAGTGTGAAGTACATGTGCCCGGAACGATGGTGTTTGAAGTTGGAGAGTTCCCCCGATACCCGGAGGTCACCCAGGCGCGGATCTCCCTGGATCAGCCCCTTGATATAACGGTTTATTTCAGAAACTTTAAAAATCTCCATTTTGTTTTTCATTACGGCGATAATCTAAAGCCGGTTAACCCTGTCTTAAGCAGTCGGCAGCCGGACTTTCCATCTCCTCCCGAACATCTTCCAGTGAATCGAAACCCCACTTTGCACCAAGCGCTCCTGCCAGGTCAACGATTAAACGCCAGTCTCGCGCTGCGCTCTCATCCTGGCTCAAGACAGGATTGTTAATACGGGTCTGACCCGATGAATTAGTAAAAAGCCCCTCTTTTAAGCTTATATTCTGGGCCGGAAAAATAATATCAGCCCCAACGGGCAGATCATCACCGGTTTTGCATACTGCAAACAAACTCTTTAAACTGCTATTTTCCAATCCGGGATCAGTTGCGCCAAAGTTTAAGAGAGCTTTCAGTTTGCCCTTTTTAGCGGCGGCAAGAATTTCTTCCCGGTTCATACCTATTTCACCATTAACTGCTGTAAAAGCGGGCCCTAAATAAGGAGTTCCACCCGCAGCCAGCACACCGGCCGCATTGCTGTAACCGGATAGCAACAGCAGGTTGCTGCGGCCATGTTCGATTAATCCATACCCCAATGCCATTTTTAAAAGCAGATCGATTTCCTCATCAGAGGCCTGCTTGTAAAATGAAGGGGCTACAACAACATAACTGTTCTGCCCTTTGAGCAGTTCTGCGGCTTCACGAAGCTCATCATTGCTGAATCCTGGGATTTCCGCCTGCTTCGATTCTCCATCCCGGCTCAGGACAAGTAAAGCATTTAAAAAATTAAGATGGCTGTTTTTTTCGGCATTAACGGCAAGCTCCTGCCAGGCATAATTGTTGGTTTCTGAATCTCCGCTCCTGATTATGAAAGCATCTCCGAAACGCCCGGCGTGATTGACAGCCATCGCAGCAACAGGATGGCTCTCGTCCAGTCCCTCTCCAATCACCAGAATTGTCCTGGCATTGCTGAGCGCGAAAGGAGTGGGCCCGGTAAGGTTAGTTCCGGTTATCTCCTGAAATTTTATGAAGGTTTTTATCCAGGCCGGTTCGGCGCCCAGATCAATATTGGCCGTATTTAAAACAGTCCGGCCCAGTTTTTGGATCAGGTAGTTTTCCTCGTTGCTCAGCTGCCCTGCTCCTATTAGGGCAAGCGTTTCAGCTCCAAATTTATTCTTGATATTGAGCAGGGTATCGGCAGTTTTCCGGACTGCTGCCTCATAGGTTGTTTCCTCATAACCGCTGCCGTCCTTTTTCGACCTGAGTGCTGTTTTTAGCGGCGAACTTTCGTTTTCATCTACAAACCCAAACTTGCCTTTCCGGCAAAGCCAGCTGACTTTATCGCCTTCGCTGGGGACTGTTACCCTGACCATATCATTACCGGACAGTTGTCGCTCCAGGTAACATCCCAGTGAACATTCTATGCAGATCCCGGGAACGGTGGAAAGTTCCCACTCCCTTCCACCTTTACCCCGGCTCTTTTCAGTAAGGGCTGCCACGGGGCAAACATCAATACATTGACCGCAGAATATACAGCCTGCTTCCTCCATGGATACCTCCTGCCCATCGCGGCAGGGTATTACCCTTGTATTAACTCCATTACCGGAAAGGCTGTAGACAAAACAGCCGGGTCCGGTACGGCAGACCTGGAGGCACCGGCCGCATAGTATGCATTTTTCTTCATCACGGACTATATAGGGATTATCGGATGCGTCTTCAACCGGTAAGTTACGTGATATTTGTTCAGGCAAATCTGACTGAAACCGGTAAGCGTTCTCCTGAAGTTCGCAGGTTCCTGTTCGCAGGCAGGTCAGGCAATCCTTGTACGGGTGAGTGGCCAAAGATAATTCCAGGATCCCGCAGCGCATCTCCTGCAGTTCCCGACTGTTTGTTGTCACAACCATATTTTCTTTAACCGGGTTGTCACAGGAAGTAACCGGACGTTCCAATCCATCGATCTGAACAATGCAGATCCTGCAGTGACCGAGCGGTTCCAGCCTGGGGTGGTAGCAGAGGGTGGGAATAGATATTCCGTTTTGCCGGGCTGCTTCAAGTATTGTCGTACCCTCTTCTGCAAATATTGTTTTACTGTCTATCTTTAAACTGATAGTTTTCTTCATATATTTCCCTCCCCCTTTACAAAACAGTCAATGCGAGGCGCAGGCATTTAACACACCTATCGGCTTCCTTAATAACATCTGAAGGATATTTAAAACCCAACTCGGCTTCATCAAAACCGCTCATTCTTAAATCCAGAGGGCTAACTTCTTCTTCCAGCCTTTCCCTGTCACCGATCATTTCCGGTACTGTATTTTCACTATAAACACCCAGCTTTTCAATATGCCCTTCCATTTTTACCTGCATCCCGATTTCGCTTTTCCCTTTGCGCAAATAACTGTCGATAGCTTCCGCGGCACGATTGGCGGATGCGATTGCTTCAATAACTGTCCTTGCCCCTAAAACAGCGTCGCCGCCGGCAAATATTCCCGGATGGGCGGATGCCATGGTTTCTTCGTCAACTGCCAGCGTTCCCCACCTGGTTACTTCCATTCCGCAGTCTTCGTTAAGGTAACAGAAATCAGCAACCTGGCCGATTGCCGGTATCACCGTATCTGCGCTGAGGATAAACTCTGAACCGTCAAGTGGTATTGGACGGCGCCGGCCGCTGGCATCAGGTTCGCCGAGCTCCATCTTTACACATTCCATACCGCTGACAACACCTTTTTCCTCCAGGATGCAGGTTGGGTTGGCTAAAAGATGGAATTTGATCCCTTCTTCTTCGGCTGCATCGATTTCCGCTTTGTTAGCAGGCATTTCTGTCCTGCTGCGCCGGTAAATAAGATGAACCTCTTTAACACCGAGCCGGACAGCAGAACGGGCACAATCCATGGCCACATTTCCACCGCCTATCACGGCAACCTTATCACCAAGTTCAACTTCCTCACCCAGGTTAATCTTACGCAGGAATTCTACACCGGGCAGGTAACCGAAGTGGCATGCGTCTTCGCCCTTGCAGCCCATAGTGGCGCTGTCGTGAAGGCCGCTGGCAACAAAAATAGCCTTGTAACCTTTCCCCCAGATCTGATCAATGGTAATATCGATACCCACCCTGGTGTTGTATATTATCTCTACCCCGAGGTCGGTAACCAGCTCAACCTCGGCATTCAGGATATCGCGGGGTAAGCGGTAGCTTGGTATACCGACAGCCAGCATACCTCCTGCAACGGGCAGTGCTTCAAAAATGGTAACATTATAACCTTTTTGTGCCAACTGGTATCCTGCATTCAGCCCGGCCGGACCGGCACCTACTATGGCCACCCGATCCGCATCCGCCGGCGGCCTGGAATAGCTTTTCTTTTTATCGTAATTATTCCTGGCCCCGAAATCTGCAGCATATCGCTTTAGAAGCCTGATCGAGAGCGCTTGATCATATGGCTGCCGATTGCAATTAGACTCGCAGGGATGAACGCAAACACGGCCCAGGGTGCCAACCAGCGGGGTTTTTTCGCGGTTTACCGCAAGCGCTTCCTCATAATTGCCTTCCCGGATACATTCAATATATTTTGGAATATTTATATGGGCAGGGCAGCCGTTGCGGCACGGAGCAGTCAGAATGGGACGATATTCCCTCTCTTTTTTAACTGCCTTGTTATTTCCGTCAAAATATGCTAAAAAATCTTCTCTAAAATACTTAAGGGCATGCTGGAGGGGTATGGGCGAAGATATTCCCAACTCACAAAGTGAACTGTTTTTAATCAGGACAGAGAGTTCCTCCAGAAAGTGTATATCAGTTTCCGTGCCTTTTCCTGCAATTAAATTTTCAAGACGATCGGCTATTACTTTACTCCCGGCTCGGCATGGTATACAACGTCCACAGGATTCGCTCTGAACATTATTGAAATATTCTTTAAGTGCTTCGACCACATTGACTTCGGGATCAACAATTATCAATCCCGCCCAGCCGATTATCGCCTTCAGATCCTTTTGGTCAAACTTCGAGGGGACATCAAGTCTTTCGAGATCCAATCGGTTTTCTAAAGCCTTTTTACGTTCATCATATATTATTCCGTTCCAGCTGCTAAAAAATACTTTGGCCATTTATCCCTCTCTCTCCCCGCTAAATATTCACTATGCTTTTTTAGACAACAAGGTTAACCTTCGTCATATTTTAAAAAATTCCTCTTGAGGTTTTACTACCGCACAATTATTATCACCCGGATTCACAGATATTTTTATAGATTCGTGCTGCCTGTATTGCCAGGCCAACAGCATTATCAGAGGCATACTCAGGTTTGGCAAAATAAAGTTTTTTTTCGGTTATCTTTTCTTGCAATCGCTCCCTGATAAAAAGATTGGCTGTGACGCCTCCGACTGCCAGCACCCCTTTAAACTCATTTTTAATCCGGATAATTCTGTTTGCCGCTTCCGCAATTGAATCGGTAATACAAATCTCAATAGCACGGGCCAAATCTGCATCACGGCATCCCCGTTCCAATAATCTTTCCGCATGGCTTGCCGGTCCTGAAAAGCTGATTTCCGTATCTTTAATAGCAATTGGCAGGGATGGACCATCTTCCCGACTGCCTGCTGCCAGTGCTTCCAATTGTGGCCCGGCAGGAAAGTCTAAACCCATCGCCATCCCAAGGCGATCTATGAACTGGCCGGCATTCAGATCTGTGCTGCCGCCAAGCATTTTCAACTTCAGCTGTCCTTCTTTTTCTTCGTTTGAAGATATAAGCTCCGTTGTTCCCCCGGAAATGTGAAGTACCAGGTAGCGGCCTCCGGACAGTCCCGCAGACCACAAGCCTGCCATAACATGTCCTTCCTGGTGAGAAGATGGTAAAAACAAAAGGCCCGCGGTTTGCGCTAAAAACGAACCAAAGGCCTCGGATACTTTAAACACCGGCATGTACGACCCTTCAACAGGACGCGGCCGGGTTGCTGATGCTACCACAGCTATGACCGAATCTTTAAAACTATCAGTACCTTCTTCCAACAGTTTCGGCATATTGGCAATATGAGCGAAAACTGCCTCTGATTGACGCATGCCCAGGCTGCCCTTCTTAACCGGCAGCGGCAACCTTTTATCCAATATAAGCTTTTCATCACCGTCAACCAGGGCCAGGGATGTGGTGTAGGCCGAGGTATCGAGCCCGAGATATAAAGGTTGCTTAAGATTCTCTTCCAAACGTTTCTCCTACCACACGATCTAAAATACCGTTAATAAAACCAACCGCTTCACTGGTACTGCCATATTTCTTCGCTAATTCCAAAGCCTCGTTAATGGATACAGCATGGGGAATATCGGGCCTGTAGATTATTTCATAAAGGGCGAGCCGCAAAAGATTACGATCCACAGCTGACAGACGTTCCAGTTTCCATTTAACCAGGTGTTTACTAATTGTATGATCAAGTGTCTGGCAATATTTAACTGTACCGCATACTAAGTCATGGACGAATTGTTCGTCATCACTTTTAAGATTGAATCCATCGAGAGAATTATGCAATGCCAGTTCGGCTCTGCATTTGCCGATATCAATTTGAAAAAGAGCTCTGAATGCCACATCTCTCGCTAAACGGCGGGACAATAGGTGTCTACCTCCATGCTGCCTGGTTTACAAAGTTCAGATCTTTCAACAGGAATAAATGAAATAAAGGCTGATCGGGCTGCTTCATTCAAAAGCTGTTTTAACCCTAAACCAGCCGTAACAATTATAGATCTTCTTTTGGGGAAAATAATCTTCTAAAAAAACGGCCGAAGTTATTGCTAACTTCCAAACGCCATCCGATCAACAACCCTATACCGATACAAAGAAATATAAAAATACTCAACCAAAAACCGTAATTGATCACCAGCAGGGCGAAGACGAGACCGAGCAAGCCGCCTAATATTTTTCCCCAGTGTTTATTTATTAACAACCACCAGTTTAATTCAGACAAAGCATGCCCCTCCTTGCAGCATTTTTACCGCATATTTTTAACCTACTTCCTGGAAGCGGCCTGATCCATGTTAACGTTTTCCACTATCACTTTTATTTCATGGACAGTAATCCCGGTTATCTCTTCAAGGTATTCCTTGGTTTTTGATTGCAAGTCATTGATCAAACCGGGAAGAGCAACGTCGGGCATAACCGTTATGCGAACACGGACTACCAAACCGTCAGGAGTAAAAACAACTTTTCTGCCGGCGTCTTTAATGCCCTGGATTTGCTGCACAACCCGCAGGACCATATTTTCTATTGCGGTAATCGAGATCATTATCTCACCAAATTCACTGCCCTTTAAAACGGCATTACCAACCTTCTTCGAAGGGCGCAGTCCCAGGGCCAGCAAAATCAGGGCAATGAGCAGCAGAGCAGCCCCTGTAGCCAGCAGGGTGTTTTCACCTGCCCACGCAGGTGCGGTTACAGCCAGTCCGGGTACTAAATCATATGTAATTATCAGCAGGAAAAGAGCGCCACCAATAAACAGAAGCCCCAGGAATACAAGAATAATGCGGGCAACCGCTTTCATGCTTACTCCCCCTTAAAAAGACGCATTTTTGATTTACTTTTCTTGTTCTTCCACCACTTCGCCAGTTTCTGTTTCTGCTTCTGCTTCCGGCTCTTCATCTTCACCCTTGGGGAAGTGAACACCCTGGACATGAACATTTACATGAGCAACTTTTAAACCGGTCATCTCCTCGACCGCTTTTTTTACGCTCTCCTGAATATCCCAGGCCACATCGGGGATACGAATACCATATTCCACTATGATAAAAATATCTATTTTTGCTTCTTCGGTACCGACTTCAACTTTTACACCCTTGGATAGGTTACGGCGGCCAAGTACCTCTGCAATGCCGCCTCCGATGCCCCCGCTCATTGAAGATACTCCTTCAATTTCGGTTGCGGCGAGACCGGCAATAATCGATACTACTTCGTCGGCAATCCTGACAACACCCAGTTCCGATGGTAATGTACGGAACTCTTCTTTAGCCATTTTAATCTGCCTCCCAAATTATTAATATACATCCTCTAGATTTTATCCTGCTTATCTAATTATATCAGACTGCAACACCCGGTTCAATTTTCCCGAACCCCGGCAGTTAAAATCCAGACATGTTCTTCTAAATCACTCTTCCTTTTCTTCGGTCGCTTCAGGCAGTTCATCGGACTCCAAATCCCATTCTTCGTCATCTACCAGAACTATTTCGCCACACCCGGGACAGGTTACCTCAATTGACGATTCCTGATCAAGGATGTCATCTTCGACCACTACAATCTCATGACAATTTGGGCATTCGATTGAAAAACCGCCCTCAAATTCATCTTCATAGTAGTCCTCATCATCGAAATCTGAATCTTCGTCATAAAAATCGTCTTCCAATTCGGTAAGATCGTCATCAATCGCTTCGGTATATTCGAACAGTTCTTCATAATCAACTCTAAGCTGTTCTATCTCATCGGTCATCTCTTCAAGCAGGTCGACAATACGCTGCAGCACTTTCTGCTCCTTGCTTTCATCGCCCAGTTCCAGCCCTTCAGTAAATCCCCTAAGATAGGATACACGTGCTTTCAGATCTTCAGTCATGCCGGGTCCCTCCCTTAATATAAATTATTAGACTTTTTAAGCCCTTTCAATATAGGCGCCTGTGCGGGTGTCAACTTTGATCGAATCACCACTGTTAACAAACAGAGGCACCTGGACAACCAGGCCGGTTTCCAATGTTGCCGGTTTGGTTGCCCCGGAAGCGGTATCGCCTTTTATTCCAGGCTCCGCCTCGGTAACTTTCAGAACTACAGTTAAGGATACATCCACACCTACCACTTCCTCGCCATGCATTAGCACGTTGAGACGGTCATTTTCTTTTAAATATTTGACTCCATCTCCTATCTGCCCTGCAGTCAGGGCAATCTGATCATATGATTCCATATCCATCATGTGGAATAAATCATCATCCCGGTAAAGAAATTCCATCTCTTTACGCTCAAGATGAGCCCTGGCTACCTTCTCACCGGCCCGAAAGGTACGATCGATTATTGAGCCTGTCCGCAGGTTCTTCAGTTTTGAGCGTACAAATGCAGCTCCTTTCCCAGGTTTAACATGCTGGAATTCCAGGACATTGAATATATCCCCGTCCAGCTCAATGGTTATACCCGTATGGAATTCATTCGTTGAGATCATTAAATTTCCTACCCTTCATCTATTTCTTACAGGATAATAAGTTCGCGGGTGCTTTTTGTTAATAAATCCGGCCCGCTGCCTGTTACATGAACCATATCTTCGATCCGCACACCGCCCCAATCCGGCAGGTAAATGCCCGGTTCAACCGTTGTTACCATCCCCGGTTCTAAAATAGTCTTGCTGTGAGGATTCAGCACCGGCTGCTCGTGGGTTTCCAAGCCGACTCCATGGCCCAGACCATGCCCAAAATAGTCGCCATAACCGGCCTCGCTGATAATATCCCGGGCCACAGCGTCAACCTTACTGCACTGCATACCCGCCTTTACAGCTGCTCTGGATTCTTCCTGTGCTTTGTAAACAATATCATAAATTTCACGCCCGCGCTCATCAATTGCACCAATTGCCACAGTTCTGGTTATGTCGGTAGTATAACCTTCAAATATAGCACCAAAATCAACGGTTACCAGCTCCCCTTTGCCAATTAATTTCTCTGAAGCGATACCGTGCGGCATGGCACCCCGTTTTCCGGAAGCAACAATAAAGCGGAATGACCTTTCTTCAGCGCCATTTTGCAGCAAATAAATCTCCAGCCCAAGGGCAACTTCTTTTTCTGAAACCCCGGGCTTGATTAACGAGAGGAGATATTCAAAAGCCCGATCGGTAACTTCAGCCCCCCTGCGGAGGATTTCAAGTTCAGCATCGCTCTTAATGACACGCAGTTTTTCAGCAGTTTCATCAAGGGGAATAAGCTCGATAGATAGTTTATCGCTCATCTCACCGTAAGTTGAGTAGACAACGTGTTTCGATTCAAAACCAAGCCTGATCCAACCGGCGTCTTCGATTAACGGGGCCAGTGATTTGTATAGATCTTCCCTCCAGCGCTGAATTTTGAAAAGCGGCGCCTGGGCAGCAGCCTGGTCAATATAGCGAAAATCGGTAACCAGGTATGCTTTATCATGGCTAATTAAAAGCACTCCCGCTGTTCCGTCGAATCCGCTCAGGTAACGGCGGTTTACCGGGTTTGTTATGATTATGGCATCAATATTTTTTTGGTCTAAAAGTTCTCTGATCTTTTTCAGCCGTTCTGCCATAAATTTATCCTAACTATTTTTTATTAAATTTACCAGAGCTTCCAGGCCAAACAGGTAACTGTCCAATCCCAGGCCACAAATGACCCCGTCAGCTACAGGTGAAATAACCGAGTGGTGCCTGAACGGCTCCCGCGCGAATAGATTGCTCAAATGGACTTCAACCAGGGGCAGTCCTGAAGCAGAAAGAGCGTCTCTTAAAGCGTAACTGTAATGGGTCAGCGCGGCCGGGTTAATTAAAATACCCTGGCAGTTTCTGGATGCATCCTGGATACGGTCAATTAAAGTCCCCTCGTGGTTTGACTGGTAGCAGTCAACTACAACTTCCAGTTCCTCCCCACGTTGCTTCAGGGCGCTGTTAAGCTCTTTTAGCTTAAGCTTTCCGTAAACTTCCGGTTCCCTGCTGCCCAGTAAATTAAGATTTGGTCCATGCAGTACAAGCACTTTAATAATGCGCAATTTACCAGTACCTCCACACTGAACTCTGTTCATTTTATTTCCCCTGTTTATAATGAATTCCTGCCGTTTTGGAAAAAAATATCTGCTACGATTCTATTTTTTCAACTATCTCCCGCACCACCTGTATTATAGTTTTCCCGGTTGTATCAATTCTAAGATCGCAATCGCTGTATAATATTTCCCTTTCTCCCAGTAAGCTCCTGATCTTTTCAACCGGATCCTGCCCATTGAGCAGGGGGCGTTCGCCTTTATTGCCTGACCGGCTTAAAATAGTTTTTTGATCGGCAGTTAAAAGAATTAGGAACCCATTATTTTTAAGAAATACCCTGTTTTCTTCACGCAGTAAAACTCCCCCTCCGGTTGCCACAACCAGGCTTCCTGCAGGATAGCTGCTGAGCTGGGCAACAGCTTCGCTTTCCCGTATCCTGAAATAGGGTTCACCAAATTTTTCAAAGATCTGCCGTGTTTTTAAACCGGTTTTTTGCTCTATCAACCGGTCAGTATCGATAAAAGTTCTGTCCAGCTTTTCGGCCAGCTTCTCCCCGACAGATGTTTTTCCGGTTGCCATAAAACCGATTAGGATTATATTTAAATTATCTGCTTTATGCATATCGAATCTATCCGTCCTTAAATTTACCAGCTTGAAGGTGGTTCATCAGATACCCTTACCCGTCCGGTAGCCGGCGTGACGATTATATAGATTACCCTGCCCCTGGTATCGGTTAAGGCCACGGTGCCGCCGCTGTTAGGGGCACCATTACGATTGAAGCTGAGTGTGGGGTAACCGGCAACTATCGGAAAATTTATTGAGCTATATTTAACTCCTTCCGGTAGCCTTACTCTTTCCCTGGCTCCGGTTTTCCCATCCTTAATCCGGTAGTCATTCACTGATTCGCGCATTTCAATAAGCTGTGCCCAACCGACCGTAATTGCTTTTTGCTGGGTTTTACGTATATCTATTGCCATGCCGCGCGCAGCCAGTTCAAGATTCCTATTACTGTTAATATTGGCAACAGCAGGTGCAGCAATAAGGGCTATCAGACCGAGCAGGGCAATCACGCAGATAAGCTCAATTAAAGTAAAACCCGTTTCGCCTGCCCTGTGTGCCCGGGAATTTATGCAATTATTCGGCTTCATAAGCACCTCTAATCCTGACCCATGCGTAATATTTCAGCAATGCCACTTACATCATCGGAAAAGCCCGATCCTGATATACTGTTGAAAGTAGTTCTGATAATTTCGTCAACCGTTGTCTGACCGGCTTCGACACGGCGCAGACCGTCCTGCACAAGTGGGATCATACCCTGCCCGACGGCTTTCTTTTGTAATATTTCTGCACTCGGTTTTCTAAGGATCAGTTCCTGCAGTTCATCATTAATGACAAAAATCTCATGGATTGCAGTACGACCCCGGTAGCCGGTATTGTTGCATCGTTTACATTTAACTCCCCGCATCAGTTTCAGGGGAGGGTCTTTATAGAAAAAATTTTGATATAAGCATTTTTCTTTTTCACCGGGTTTATACTCCTCTATACAGTCAGGACATATTTTTCTTACCAGCCTCTGGGCTACAACGCCCATCAGGGAAGCGGTAACCAGGTACTCTGCAAGGCCCATATCTGAAAGGCGTGTGATGGCACCGGCTGCATTGTTGGTGTGCAGTGTACTCAGGACCAAATGCCCGGTGAAGGCTGCCTGGGTTGTAATCCTTGCTGTTTCAAGATCTCTTATTTCACCGACCATGATGATATCGGGATCCTGACGTAGAATAGAGCGCAGTGCATTGGCAAAACTACGGTTGATTCGCGGGTTAACCTGGACCTGGTTAACTCCCTTCAAACGGTACTCAACCGGATCTTCAACAGTGATGATATTTTCATGCGGCCGGTTAAGATAATGCAGCGCCGAATATAGAGTGGTTGTTTTGCCACACCCGGTCGGACCGGTGACCAAAACAAGGCCGTAATGATTCAGCAGTAGGCGCATGAAGGTTTGATAGTTGTCCTTTGAAAAACCCAGTTTTTCCAGGGGGAGAATAATCTTTTCTTTCTCCAGCAGACGGATGACCACTTTTTCTCCGTGTACAGTAGGCAGGGTTGAAACCCGCAGGCTGATCTCTTTTCCGGTCCCTTTCCAATCAATATTCCCATCCTGGGGCAGCCTTCTTTCGGCAATATCAAGGTTGGCCATTATTTTTATTCTGGATATAATATGTGCCCGGGTATGCTTCGGTGGAGCGGTCAAATCATGCAGTATGCCATCAAGACGGATGCGGATACGCAGTTTTTCCTCTGATGGCTCAAGGTGGATGTCGCTGGCCCCTTCATCAATTGCTCTCTCAATTAAAGAATTTACCATTTTGACTACGGGGGCATTATCAACTTTCTGACGGGAATAACGGGCTTGATCTTCTTTACTGCTGCCCTCCGAAACTTTAACCTTACGGACAGATACAGCCTGGTTTGCCGGTCCTTCCATACTGTAAAGCTGGGTCAGCAGGTAATTTACACTGCTCTCCCTGGCTGCAACCGGGTAGACCTCCGCCCCGGTTACCATGGCCACATCATCAACGGCTTCGAGATTCAGGGGATCAACCATGGCCAGGGTTACCTGCCCATCTTTAACAGCTATTGGGATGACCCTGTGACGCACAGCCATTTCCGCCGGAATAGAATTGGCATCGGCAGGGTCTATACGGCAGCGGTCAAGGTCGACCTGCGGGATATTCAGTTTTTCTTCTATAATTCCGAGCAGTTTTTCTTCTGAAATTAAACCCTTGTCCACCAACAACCTGCCGATACGTTTGCCCGATTTTCGGTGCTCTTCAAGAAGAGCGCCGAGCTGTTTTTCTGTAATCAATTCTGCTTCGATTAGTGCTGTCTCTATCCTGCGGTTGTTAAAAGTGGCCACTGCTGCTTACCCCTCCAATATGAGTTTATGATGTAGTGCTTTCTGCATTTCAGTTATGGGGGCTTTCTTTCCGGTAAAGAGCTCAAAAGAAAACACCGCCTGCCAGAAAAGCATATCGATTCCGTTGTACGCACTGCCTCCTGCTTCTTTAAAGGCACTCATTACAAAGGTTTTTTGGGGTTCATAGCGTAAATCAAAAAGCAGTTTACCCTGGAGAACAGTGCTGCGGCTGCCAAGGGCAGAGATAAGTTCATTTGAATCAACAGGCAGGCAATAAATATAAAGGCCGCACAGGGGCAGCAGGGACATTATACTTTCGAGAGTCAGGGAAAGCGCTGAACATTTTTTTAGTGGGGTTTCACTTCTGATCATATCAGCCAGGGCCTGCCCTTTTTCAAGGCTGCGGTTTACGATATATATTTCGCCAGTTCCAACCTGGGCGAGGGTATAAGCAATCGCCCGGGCAGCCCCGCCCGCCCCGATTAGCATAACAGGCTGTTTCAGGTTGTATGCAGGGGCATTTTTTTTTACAGCGCTTAAGAACCCCCGGCCATCAGTTGATTCCCCTTTCAATGCTCCGTTCTCATTAACGATGGTGTTAACCGATCCAATCCGCTTCGCTTCCCCGGAAAGATAATCCAGGTAAGGAATGACCCCTTCTTTGTACGGGCTGGTAACATTTGCCCCCAATACGGAAAGTGCTTTCAGTCCCTCCACTGCCTGTCGGACATATTTATCTTCGACAGGGGCAGCCAGGTATAGGCAATTAAGTTTAAGAGCTTCGAATCCGGCATTGTGGATATAAGGTGATAAAGAGTGGTTAACCGGGTTGCCCAGGAGTAGGCACAGTTTGGTTTGCGCATTTACTTCCACCGCCTTAACACCAGCTTTCCTTATTTAAATATTGATTATTATAGCACAGCTTACCCTTCTGCGGAATGCTAATATACAGATTTTTCTCTAAAACTGTTTAATTAATGAAATCCCGGCAGGATTTACTCAGAATACGTCGAATAGAGAGAGATTGAAAATTAAAGGGGCGGTTAAATCTAGCGATGGACTCAGTCAACCCGTTTTTTCTGGTCATTGCATTCTTGTTCGGACTCTGCTTCGGCAGTTTTCTAAACGTTATCGTATACCGCCTACCTAAGAAAGTTTCCCTGCTTCAACCACCATCCAGCTGCCCTGCATGTAAGAATGCCCTTGGCATCGTTGAACTGATCCCCCTGCTGGGATACTTCATCTTACGGGGCCGCTGTCGCCACTGCGGCATAAGAATCAGCCCCCGATATCCCATAATTGAAATCGCTACAGGAGCTCTTTTTATGCTGGTCTTAATTAATTTTGGCCTGACTATTAACACCTTCTTTTACCTGGTTCTGCTTTTTTTACTCTTTGCCGTTACTTTGATTGATCTTGAACATCGTATCGTCCCCAATACCCTGGTGGCAGCCGGACTTTTGGCCGGGTTTCTGTTCTACATCCCTGCCATAGCCGCTATATGGTTCGACCTACCTGCCTGGCTTATCGTGGAAAGAACAGTCGTAGATGCCGCTTCCGGCTTTTTGCTTGGCGGCTCTATTATGCTCCTGATATTTTTATTCAGCCGTGGCGGTATGGGCGCCGGAGATCTTAAGTTGATGGCCATGATTGGGCTTTATGTGGGTTTGCGCGGCTCGGCAGTAATCTTATTGGTCAGTTTTTTTCTGGGGGCCCTGGTCGGCTTAGCCTCAATAATGCTTAGAAAACTGACCCGCAAAGATGCCCTGCCATTTGCCCCCTATTTATCTATAGCCACATTGATCCAGGTTATCTGGGGTGAAGAAATATGGAGCTGGTATATTAACCTTCTTCGTTAAATTAATTTTACAAACATCGAACCAGTAGTTGCCGAACTTATACAAACAAGGAGCCGTAAAAATGTTCAGAGATTTGTTCCGTCACAATCATGGCTATACTTTTATAGAACTTTTAGTTGCCATCACCATTTTGGGAATCGTTGTTACCCCCTTCCTTGCCCTTTTTTCAGGCAGCTTTCTCTCAATAAAAAATGCCGGTAATCAATCAACTGCTATCAATCTATGCCGGGCGCAAATGGAAACAGTCAGGTCTCTTGGCTGCAGCGCAGCCCTAGACCGGTTTGCGACAGAAAACGGTTCAGGTTTCGTTGAAGACAACATCCCCGGTTTCTCCGGATTCCGCAGGGCTACTCATATTCAGTCCTTTATTTTCTCATGTGAAAATCAGCCTTCCCTGGAAGTGGAAGTTTTACTAATCGAAATATCCGTAACCTGGACCCGGCAAAATAAAGAGCACGCAATAACGCTTTCCGGCTATCTCAGCTGTCGGTGATTAAATGAACTTTAGACCCTGTGAAAAAGGATTAAGCCTGGTTGAACTGCTGGTCACACTTGCCATAATCAGCTTTATTATAATGGCCGTTTATACTTTTTACCTGGCGGGATTAAAGGGCTGGCAGCGCAGCCTGGATCAAATCGAATCACAGCAAAGCGCAAGGATTGCCATGGATAAAATAATCCGTGAATTGCTTTATGCATATGAGTTATCCCTGCATGATAATGACCGGGAAATCAGGTTCAAAATTAAAGGAGACAGCAGGACCCTGCGGTTTCGCCGGGAGGGACAGGAACTAATATTTGATTCATACCCGACATGGCAATCCAATTATATGCATACCAAGGTGGCCCTCGGAATAAGCAGCCTGCATTTTTCAATTGAAGAGGATAACCTGTTAACGGTAACCCTTGTCGCTATCAATGGATCAAATCCTGTTAACTTAATATCCAGTGTCCGACCGCGCAACATTCCCTGAGGTGAATAAAATGTCCGATCATAAAATTTATATACATACATTAAATTCGGAAAAAGGTATGGCTTTGGTCCTGGTTTTCGTTTTTACTGCTGTTTTGATGGTATGCGGAACTACCCTCATGACTTATGCCCTGAATGAAAAACTAATCGCCAACTACCAAAACCAGGATATCTTTAAATATTACCTGGCCGAATCGGGCGTTGAAATTGGCCTGGCTGTGCTGCAGAATGATTTTTTCTATGATTCAGAAATCAGGGGAACAAACGCTCATGGTTTCTTTATCGTAAATTTTGAAGACCTCCCGGAAAGTGAGCGGGTTATTATTTCAGAAGGATGCCTTGATGAATACTGCCAGGTATTGCGGGTTACCGTTAAAAATGATCCTGAAGGAGGCTTGATCATAACAGACTGGGTTGCACCATAAGATTTGCCGCTCCAGTAAAAAAGAGAGGGTGACATACTATTAACCGAAGAAGCAGACAGACAGAAACAGCAAAAAAAGAGCATACAAAATATCGCAGCCGTTATTCATCGATTGGACTTGATCTTGGAAGCGCCCGAATCAAGATGATCCAGTTAAGAAATTCCCGGGGCAGGTTGGAGCTTTGCAGCAGGGCAATTACTCCAACACCGGTTGATACGATTGAAGAGGGTAAAATTATCAATCCCGAGCCATTAATCGGAGCGCTAAAAATGCTCCAGCAAAAATACAGTTGGCATAACAATCGAATCAATCTCTGCCTGGGCTCGCCGGTTTTCTTTATACGCCGGGTAAAGCTTCCGCCTTTGACGGATATGGAGATAACTAAGGCAATGCAGTGGGAAATTGAAAGACACTTCCCGCTGAAGGCAGGCGAGGCAGTTTTCGATTACTGCCAGCTTGAAAATAATAATCCCCATCCTTCCACCAGGGAATACCTGCTCACCGCAGCTTTTCAAGAAACCGCGGACTCTTATGCTGACCTGGTGGAAAGTGCCGGCTTCAGATTGCAGGCTCTTGAAATACTACCATTATCCCTGCTCCGGTCTCTTCTGAACAGGAAAATTGCAAATCAAAGCCAAACTGCTAAAAAGAATGCACCCTGCAGAGTAATGCTCGATATTGGTTTCAAGGATAGCAGCATCTTAATTACCAGGGGCAGTGAATACCAGTTATACCGGAGCCTGAAAACCGGAATCGACCACTTCTGCAGGGCTGCCATAAAAAATGGTTGCACGGATTTCCAGGTAGCACAGCGGAAGCTATATGCCAGGGGAACTCTTGGTGAGAAAGGGCTTATAAATATTGCCGATCAACTGGCTTCAAAAATAATTCAATCTTTCAATTACTGGGCAGAAGACTCTACTCCCTCCGATTTAGAGCTGAGCAGCCTGGATATCTGCGGCGGCGGTGCCTTTATACCGGGCCTGGCTGCTTATCTTGAACAAAAAACAGCCATTAGGCCAAGCCTCTATAATCCCCTGTCACCTTTTACAGGATCATGTTTGTCCGATCAGCCTGAAACCTACAGGGAAGAAGCTTTTTTCGCTGCCGCCCACGGATTGGCCCTGAGGGGGTGGGTTAAATAAGCTACGACATCGATTTACGCAGTTTCGAATACCGGGTTAAAGACAGGTTTATAAAACCGGGGACGATTAAAACTACAGCAGCCGTTCTGCTGTTTCTGACCCCCGTCTTATTCTTTTTTGGATTAAACCTTTACGCATCTTCACTGGAAAAAGAAACTATGATTCTTAATGAAAGCATTTCCAACCTGACCCGGGCTGCTGAACCTCTCAAAGCGAAAGCTGCAGAGGCAGAACAGATCATAACAAGGTCGGAACTGGAAAAAGAGCTGTCTTCACAAAAAGCACCCTGGTCCGGATACCTGCAGGAGCTTCTCGCTGCAGCAGAGCGGAACATTTTTATTACAACAATAACCTTTAATCCTGACCGGTCGTTTGAAATCAAAGGCAACAGCGGCACGCTGCAGGCAGCAGCCGACTATAAACGTAATATAGATAATCTCTCTTTCACTAAAGATGTTGAATTAACTTCAATGACGATGAATTCCACGGGCCGCTACGATTTTCAAATCAATGCACATATTACTGCCGGAAAAGAGGTGGTTCAAGATTAGTAAACCGACAGCAAAACGAAGCAGGCGGGAATCCACTCTTATTCTGATCCTTGCAGCGGCTGTTATGATCTTCCTGGGCTGGCATTTTACAGGTGCTGACCTTTACTCAGATATTAATGAACTGCTAATAAAACGCGAAAACCTGCGGCACGATCAATCAGCACTGCAGTCAATAGTGCAGGGAAAAGAAGAGATCGAGAAAACCTGGGCAGTATTGCAGCTGGAAAAAGATAATTTATATACCCTTATTCCGGATCTGGATCAACTGCCGCTTGTACTGGGCAGGCTTGAATCTTTACTTAATAATCATGCCGGAGCATTACAATTAATCAAAATAGGCGATACAAATTATAATGAAGATTATGTGACCGTGGGTTTGACCCTGCACCTGGCCGGTCAAACTGATCATCTTCAAAATCTTTTACAGCAGCTGGAGGAATTTCCTCACCTGGTGATCGCAGATCAAATCTCTTTGTTTAATTTTTCGAACACGGAATCGAAGCTGGAATTGCAGCTGAAGCTGGTATTCATCCATCCCACCGTTCTGACATCCGGTTAGTGCTGGTAATTACGGAACAGCATCAAATATTTTAATTTTCCTTTACCGGAGGTACCGATTATGGCTCAGCAGTACCGTTTTAAAGCAACAGACTGGCAGGGCAATAAATCAAGAGGCCGTCTCACGGCTCTAAACAAAGCCGAGGCCTTAGAACAGCTGCGATCCCGACACCTGGTACCTATTGACCTAACTGAACATCGATTCCCCAATTTATTAAAACCCTTACATAAAATTGGCCTGCGGCAGTACAACAGCAGGGATTTGATGATTTTCTGCCGGCAGCTTTCTACAATGCTCACCGCAGGTATAGCAGTTTTACGTGCTTTGCACATTCTCTCCGGTCAGATGGAAAAACGAATTTTTCAGGAAAAATTGCGATCTGCATCTTTTTCCCTGGAGCAGGGCAGCGGATTGGCAGAGGCATTACGGCGGGAGAAGGATTTCTTTCCTCCCCTGCTGGTAAACATGGTTGAAGCCGGCGAAGAAAGCGGCAATCTTGAAGCAGTTATGGAAAGGATGGCTGATCATTACGAAAACCAGCATGATCTGGAAGAAAAGATTCGTTCTGCGACAGCCTACCCCATTTTTATTACCGCAGTTGCCTGCATTGTAGTCCTGGTAATGATTGTATTTGTTTTGCCCCAGTTTGCCGCTATTTTTAACTCCATGGGCCTGGAAATGCCCCTGCCCAGCAGACTGTTATTAAATCTCGGTGAATTTGCCGCAGGCAACTGGTATATTATTCTGGCGCTGCTTCTTATTATCGTCGTTAACCTGGCCTGGTACGCCAAAACAGTAAAGGGCAGGCTCAAAATCGATCGCCTACGCCTGCGCCTGCCTCTCTATGGAAAGATCTACAGCCAAACTATTGCCGCCCGTTTTTCCCGCACGCTTTCAACGCTCCTCGCAAGTGGTGTAACGCTGCATAGTGCCCTGGTTCTGATTGACAAAATTATTGATAACCGGGTTCTGTCTCGTTCAATTAACGATCTAAGCGGCGGCCTGAGCCGTGGGGAAAGTATGGCTGTAACGATGGGTGCCGATAAAAACTTTCCACCACTGCTGGCAGAAATGGTGCGTGTCGGAGAAGAAACCGGGTCCCTTGATGAAACCCTTAACAGTACTGCCGCTTTCTATGAAAAAGAAGTGGCTTACGTTGTTGAAAGGCTCAGTACGATATTAGAACCGGTCCTTCTATTGGCAGTCGGCCTTTTCATCGGTCTTCTGGTCTTTTCCATCCTCTCTCCCATGTACCAGGTTTTCCAAATGATTTGACTTTTTAAATTATTTTTAAATGCAGGGGATTTCAGACAGATGACGAAAATATAATTATACGTCCGGAGTCTTTTATCTCAAAACCAGATGAATTCCGGCAAAACGATACTTGAGGTATCTATATGATGGATTCCATTCAACCGGGCATGCATAATGATTTTAATGAGCATCAGCATTTTTTTCAAAGCGTAATTAATTTCCTCCCTGATCCTGTCTTTGCCATAGATACTGAAGGGAAAGTAATCCTCTGGAATGAAGCGATTGAGAATCTTACCGGCAAGACAGCAGCTGAAATGCTTGGAAAAGCAAACTATGAACATTCTTACTGGCTGAATGGCGAGCGCAAGCCTTCCCTCATCGACCTGGCAATAGATCATAGCCTGCCCCCGGAGGAAGCTACCGGTGCAAATGAGTTTCCCATTCAAAGGGATGAAAACAATTGTATCTACGGTGAAACCATGTGCGTAAATAGTGAGGGGGATAATATCTACTTCCAGGTTAAAGCATCACCCCTCTACAACTCAAAGGGTTCCCTTCTGGGTGCTATTTCATACCTGAAAGACTTCACAAAAGCTAAAGACATTGAAACTAAAATCCATCAATTGAGCTTTCATGATTTCTTAACCGGCTTATACAACCGCGCCTTCATCGATGAAGAATTAAAAAACCTTGACAGCGAAGAAGAACTACCTTTAAGTGTGATAAGGGCTGAAATTAACGGGCTCAAACTGGTTAACGACACCTTTGGTTACCAGCAGGGCGATAACTTAATTGTTAAGGGTGCTTCTATTATAAAAGATGCCTGCATTGATGATGCGACCATCTGCCGCTGGAACGGAAGCGGCTTCACCATAGTTTTACCAAAAACAGACTATCAAACCAGTCTGGCTCTCTGCCATAAAATAGAAAGTTCCTGTAAACAGTGTACAGGAACAGCTGTACCCTTAAGTATATCTTTCGGCACTGCAACTAAAGTTGATGTCGCAGAAGATATTAACAGAATTATCGGCGATGCGGAAAAAATGATGCTGCGCAGTAAAGTGGTTGTCTCCAGGGATATGCGGGGCACAATTATCTCTTCTCTGCAAAAACTGCTTGAAGAAAAAACGGAAGAAACCGTGGAACATGCTGTCCGCATCAATAATTATGCAACGGAAATGGGCAGGATTATCGGGCTCACATCAACCGAACTGCATGAACTTACCCTCCTGGCTGCTCTTCATGACCTGGGTAAAATAGCCATTCCCGACAGCATAATATTGAAAGCCGATAAATTAACCCCGGAAGAATGGGAAATAATGAAAAAACACTCGGAAATAGGCTATACTATCACCCAATCGATTCCGGAGCTCTCCCACATCTCGCAGAAAATCCTTCACCACCATGAGTGGTGGAATGGGCAGGGTTATCCTGACGGACTTGCCGGAGAGGAAATCCCGCTCCTATCCCGGATTATTGCTGTAGTGGATGCCTATGATGTCATGATTAGCGGCCGTTCCTACAAGAAATCTTTCTCACCCTCAAAAGCACTTGCGGAATTAAAGAAATTCTCAGGAACCCACTTTGAACCACATCTTGTAAATATTTTCATCGACATCATGCAGAATAAAAGCACAGGGCTTAAATAATTTTTTACAACCCGATCTTAACCATTGTCGAGAATGCTGCGGATTTTTTCGGCATAGGCCGCACTTTCAGGATCTCCGGTAACCAGCTCGATCTCTGCGGCAGACTTTACTCCCAGTCCCAGCTCAATAGCCCGGGTTATCTGTTCCTGCTCGAATATTTTAATGTTCATAATCTCAGGCGTGGAACCAAGCTCTTTTAAGACAGCTACCCCCACGGCATCGATAGCAATGCGGTCGGTCCCGGCTAAAAACAGGCCGGTTCTTTTTTTCGGCCCGGTCATCGGCCCCTCTTCCACAAAACTCTCCATGCCGTCCATAACAATCAGATCGGGACTATAGCCTGCATTTACCTCGGCGATCATTTTCCTGATATTTGGCGAGCTGTGCAGTTCCCTCATGTAAGAATTGCCTGTTTTCGGCACTATACCGACTGCAAGCTTCAGGGCTATCGTAAAATACCCACCAAACTGGTGCGTCTTCAGGCAGGGCGCAGCTACGATACATTCAGCTTCCTGCAGCATCCGCGGCACCATAAAACCATCTTTCCAGTGACTGCCCGGGGGATTAACCTTAATCAGTTCTTCCGGTGGCAGTTCATCAAAGTTTACTACATCCACACCAAGCTCTTCGGCAATTTGATTTACACCAAGGGTTTCAATTACTTCAGCACTATTCACAGGGCCGCTTCTTTCCCCGATTGTAATTTTTAAGGCTCCCAATTCCCGGAGATATATGATTAACTCCCGCAATGTATCCGGATGGGTTGAACCCGGGTATGGATCTGCCGTATTATAATTAGGTTTCAGGACAACCTTTTTGCCCCTTATAGGGTTGATACCCAAAAGTTCAATAGAGCACCGCAGCCCTTCCCGCCCCTCTTCAGTCTTAACCAGCGAAACTTTTGAATTCTTATCTGCACTGACCACAGTAACAAACCTCCCTGTGCCTAATAGTTGTCAAAATAACTCTGCCGTAACTTTAAGTCGTAAAATAAAAGGTTTCTCGATATTGGCTGAGTTATACCAGTTCATCTCCCCTGCGGGCTTTATCTAGCATAACTTTTACCCTGTCCCGGTGATCTGCTGCTTCATCCTGCAGCTGTTTTAAGTGCTGGTTCAAAAAAGCAGATTCACCTTTAAAAATTTCAAAATATCTGCTTTCAAATAATGAATCCTCTATGGAGTGCGCAATAGACAGGGCACGAATCAGGTTAACATTACCTTTCTCAACTTGCCCAGTCACCTCTTCCGCATACTCCAGCGATATCTCCAGGGGACGTATTTTAAAACGGGCATCATTTAAATACAGGGTATGATCGTCGACTTTCTCCAGGAGCTTTTCGAGAACAGCAGCATGCTTCTTCTCCTCATCTGCAAGTTGATCCCAAAATGAACTCAGCTCCGGAAATTGTTCCGCACACATGCTGTATAGCTTAGAAATCGCTCTTTCATGCTTCAATAAAAGATCCATAATTTCTTTAGACATTCCGATCGGGCTCCTTTTATCTGATAAATATATTAACTCTGGACACTTAGTTCGTCACTTAAGCAAAAAACACCTCCCGCCGAAAAAACAGAAGGAGGTGCTCACTATCTCAATAACAAGTAAAAGCTATTGCCGAATCACTTCGGCATCATTGGGTTAAAGCCTCTGGATGTGATACCAGTTGCCAGGATTGTATTTCCCAACCGGAATTAGTAGGCTCTAAAAAATGCGGTGGGGAATCGTAGGCCATGCGAGGATCGTGATTATAGTCTTTAAGATAGCCACTTGCCTGCCCCCCACCCCAATAAAACGTTCCCACCCCGCCCCTGTAGTTCTGGATTAAAGACCCGACCAGTGTTATAGTACCTCTTGGAGCGTTATCTCTAAAATCTTCAAATTCAAAAGCCCAATCTAAGGCAAAAATAGCAGCGTGTAATGTTATGTTTTGTGGTGCAACATTAGAATGTGAGACATAAGCGTTTCCTGTAGTGGTATAACTTGGCCAGTTTTTGTGTAATATACGCACGTAGCGGCCTGCCACCATCCCGAGCATATCATCCGAGAGGTTCTCTCCGGTAAAGTTGGTGTTGGAATACCGAAGGCCCGAGGCCTGAGTTGCACTGGAATAAGTTGCATTTGTCGGGTCCCTGTGCGTAATATAGATATCGTTAGCCGCTGCAATAGTTAGCCGGCCATCCAGTTCTCCGGAAATAAAAACATTCCCGGCCTGCCGGTTGTACTTTGTGGTTGGTCCTGAAACATTTGCCATTGTACCATCGACATAGATCACTCCATTAGGTGGCAAAGGTTTATTATTTTCTATGATCCACGCCCCATTATCGGTATCCCATCTGCGCACCTTCATAGTATTTCCCTGCAGGAAAATAGACGTGCGGCCATTAAAATAATAACCGTTTAACATAGCCTGGCGTTTAAGTTGCGAGTTGGAAGCAGGAAAAGCCAGTTCAGTGTCACGGTGAGGGTAGCCCTCGGGAAAGGATGGATTGCTGCCAGAAGCTATCTGTGGATCTTGACCGGAATAAGTAACTTCGTTATGAAATATTGGGTCTCCGTAAATATTTAATCTACCATTAGTATGGACTTTACCGAAGGTTTCGTCACCGGTGAACCACCAGACTTCTGATCCATCAGGAGTTATCTCTTGATTGGTTACATAAATAAATTGTACAAACTGCCTCTTATGGACCTGGACCTCAACAGTTGTCATGGCGGATGCATCTCTATCCGGCCAGCCGGTTGCACGAATGGTTACCATCGGAACTTCTGTAGTCGGCTCATCAACCTCAAGGTAATAAAAGCCATTTTGATAAGCAGTTGTCACTTCAGGCGCTGCCTCATCCTCGGTAAATGAAGTTTTTTTGTAATAATTTGAATCCTTGTTTAAATGCCATATATACTTGTTGATACCGGCTTCGGCAAAATGCAATCCTTTTTCGGTTCCGCTGTAACGCATACCCATGGTTCTCTGGCTGTCAACCAGAAAAGCCGCGGTAAACCCTAAAAGAATCATGATTGCGACCAAAAACACCACAAGCGGCATCGCTATTCCTTTTTCAGCCTTAATAAGCCTTCTAATCATTCCGCACTCCCCCTGCTGCGCACGGCCAGTTCGGCTTCAACCCGCACTGGCCTCGCCAATGATACTTCGGCATCGTCCACTGTTATGGCAACATTTATTACCAACCGCGGAGCCGTCCCTTCAATCTCAAACACACAATCCAAAACAGCATCGACAACAGTTTCCCAGTCAGAAGGGCTGCTGTATGTGTAGGGATATTCACTGTTCCCGGAAAAAACAACGCTGCGCTGTAAAGGCTCTGTCCCTTCACCTGGTTCACCCGGGCGGCGATAGACAACCATTTCTGGCTTACCATCGCTGGTTACGTCAGTGTAGATCCTTATTTCATTAGAAGCTATCAAAACCACTGGATCAATCACACCATCAGGGCTGCGGGCCTGCCGAACTTCTTTGCCCATCCACATCATGACATTACGTGCATCCTGGATGACCCGGGACTCGGCCGCTGCTCTGGTCCAACTGGCCTGGGTAAAAAATATCAGCTGGTAAGCCCCCGATAATGCCAGAGCGAGCAAAGTAAGGACAATTAAGAGCTCAATTAATGAAAACCCCTGGGAACCTTCCAAGATTTTTTGAAACTTTTTTTGTTTTTTCATACCGCACCTTTATAAGATATTTTATTCTCAACACTAATATTGATATATAACCGAATACTCTCCGAATTCTACAGATACATAACGTGGGTCACCCCAACCCAACCACCAACCCCTATACCGTTGAACCGTATATTGTCCTGATTCCAAATTATCAAATAAAGCCTCTCCGGGAGCGCTGCTGCCAGTTAAAGCAGTCTGTAAATAGCCACCCGGCCCGCTTACCCGTACCCAAATATTATTTCGCGGGTTGCCATTTGAAAATTCCGTCCTTACTCTAATCCTTCTAAAATCAGGCTGGAGCTCCACCTGGTATGTATCTATAGGAGTGCCGTTTGCAATCTGCTGACCGTCTACCATCTGAAAAGCCTCGCAATCCGGGCCAAATGTAACATACCCTTCGGCAACCACTTCTACACAATAATGCTCATCGCCACTATTATCTGCCAGATAAAAAGCAACTTTTCCATCTACTCCGGTTTCGGATGACTCGGTGGCAACTGAGGCTCCTGTAATATTTACGGTCGCCCCTGGCACAGCTTCACCACTGCCCTGAGAAATCACTGTAACAGACGCATTGGCAGGTTTAAGCTTTAATGTCAGTTGTATCGTTTCGCCTGGTGAGGAAAACTGCCCGTTCCATGTTTCATGATCTAATTCATAAGCTATATAACCGTCAGCCTTGACTTCAATCCCGTAAGGGGTGCCTGGAGAACCTTCCCCCACCGGCCACAGGGGCCCGATAAAATCCTTGTCTAAGTATCCATTATCTGTACCTGTAAAATCGTATATCATCTCACCCCGATGCGGATCACTTAAAACTACTATTCCGTCTGCAGAGATGCGCTGGTTTGTAGTATAATCAAGCAGTTCTATGATCAGGTAGCAAGGGTATTCAAGCTCAAAGATTATTTCGGATGTGACCCCGTCAACAACTTCAAGTTCTTTTTGCTCTAACTGAGCAATCATACCTAAAGGTCCCGGAGATACGCTAACAGTATAAAGTCCCTCGTCAATAATGGCAAAAAGTGCCTGGCCAAATTCGTTTGTCCATAAAGTCTGAGGGGCATCAGGACCGTCTTCCATGTCAATCCGTACGTTTTGTATCGGAGTCATCTCATCAGCTTCAACCCATCCGCGGATAACAGATGCCCGGATATTACCACCCGGGAAAGCCTCCTCGCCTCCTTCCAGTGTGGCAAATGTGTCGATGTTAAGGGTCTGAACAACTGTCTCAGAAAAAACACTGGGAGAGCTGACTGTAACCTGCACCCTCTTATAATCATATGGAATAGGATCAAAACCATCGACATCATCACTGGGGTCGTCAACCCACCAGATATCCGTAATAATTGTATAAGGTGTGTCGTTTATTACAATTGTCTTCTCCCTTTCAATGTCTCCTTCCGGATTACCCCCGACATTTCCTATTTCCTGGTATGAAAGACTTCGAATGAATTCAATTTCATTACTGGCAAGCTTGGTCGCTACAAGACGCGCCTTGTTGGCCTGGGCGGATTCGGCAACATAAACAAAAAGCGGCACAAAAGCGGTAGCCATGATCAATAGAATCGAAATAGCAATTATTATCTCAATTAATGTAAAACCACTTTTACCCTTCAGAATAAATCCTGGACTGCAACTCATAATGCTGTCCTCCCCAAAAATCTTTTAGCTGTTTATTGAAAGAATTACCAAATCGATAATATCTACTGTACTAATAACATACCCTTGCTCATTTTTATATCAAAATAGCCCTTTTCGGTAACCAGGCTATCATAGTCCGCATATACGAACCTTAGATCCTTGGTTTTGCGCGTCTGCCTTTCGACAGGTTTGCCTTTGTCGTTCGAGCTATAATAAAAAATTCCTATAATATCTATATTTTAAAACATCTTTCTACCCTTAACATCACCATTTAGTATACATTTCTCTACTACTTAAGTATGATCATATAAGCCCGGAACTAAGAATATGGAACCTTGATTATTTATATAGGCTTATTTAAATCCGAAACCTGCTGATCTTACGAGTAAATAGTTTTTATCAAAATTCACCTGTATCCTTAACTATTACTTGATTCAGCTAATAATTAAACCCCGCCATTTGCATCAGGCGGGGCAACCTACATTTTCCCCCCGGACCGGCAACTGGCTGACATTGGCGAAAAATATGCCTTTGCCCCTTTAGTTTTGCGCGCCTGCCTTTCGACAGGTTTGCCTTTATCGGTTGGGCTATATAAGTAATGTTCTACTTTTTTATTATATTATGCTTTCAAATAATATGTCAATGCTTAATTTAAATATTTTTGAATATTATGAATTAATCTTTTATATTTCTGCCTCACTCTTAACTTTTAACTACTATAAGTAAAATAACCAGCCATTTAAGTATGCAGGTTTTGCTATTTTCACTGCAAATTATCCTTCTAATATAGTTATACCTAATTATTTGATTTTTAGACATTTATAAATTGATATCGTGGCAAATTATCGATTATCAAATGATTTTTCTCTTGGAGATTTTTAAACCACTCTTTTTAAAAGTTTAAATCTTGATACACAGTGTTGTTCTAAACTCACCCGTCCCTGTTCAGCCTTGTATGCGGTTCTTGTTCATCGGGCAGGGATTTATCTTGAGACTTCTTTCAGATTCCACCTCACGGTGGACAACCTTGCCATCATCTATTGGTTCCCACTTCCAAACACACAGCGTACTTTTGCTGCCAACTTAACACCTATGCCGGGCGCACATAGAAAACCTCCCGCTAATTATTGTAACGAGAGTTTTGTTTTGCTCAATAACTTGATAACTTGATACACAGTGTTGCTCTAGTGCTACTGATGATGGTCACATCCTGAGCAATCATCGTCATGTTTCTGTTCTCCAAAATCAACTATTTTTACATGACCGTCAGGACAAATGCTTTTGCCCTGGCCATGCAGATGCCCGTGATTAAAATCGCCACTCAACTGTGAACCGTTAGCAAAAGTAAGTGTTCCATGACCATGAAAAATGCCGTTTTCCCATTCGCCTTTATAGGAAGTACCGCCAACAGTATAACTTTCGTAGGTGCCATAACCGTGAAAGGTCATGCCCCTGAATTGGCCCGTATAAACTCCTCCGCCGGGTATATCAAGTGTTCCCGTTCGGGGGAGTATTGTCCAATATGCTAGCACAAAAAAAAAAGTTAATAGGCAGACAGCAATAGCTATTATAAAAGGTTTACTTTTTGTCATTTAATTCAAAACCTTTCTTGACAAATATAGTAGCTTGATAGACAGTATAGCACTAATCATTTCAGTAAACTGGCCCCCTGCTATTTTTCACGGCAGGAGACCAGTTTAAACTCAATAACTTGATAAATAGAAAACTTAATAAATAGAGTTAATTTTGTGAGGTACCTTAGTCTGTATAATGGCCATGAACACTGCAGTCGTCTACCACTACTCCTACTGTTACATCGACTCCTTCTACTTCTACAGTAACAGGTGTAAGTGTATATCCACCATTCGCAACAGATGCATCAGAATCGGCATGTGGGCATCCAGGTGCCGTAGCAAGATATGGGCCATCAAGAAGATCATCGACATCAACTGGCCATGAATTATCATCAGATTCAGCATTAAAGACTGCAGCTGCGCCCTCGATGGTTCTTTGATTTGCAAAACATGCTCTTTCCATAGCCCTGGCCTGTACTGTATTATAAATCGGTATCGCAATTGCCACCAAAATCCCGATAATTACAACAACAACCATCAATTCAACCAGGGTGAAACCTTTTTCGTTCTTATGCATTGCTTTCATCAATTTTTGCACTTCTTTTCATCTCCCTTTTAATAATATAATTTCGGACCAATAAACAATTTTATCCATTAAATATCTGACAGTTGATACCAAGTTATATTATCTTCCTGCTACACCCCCCTTTTTACTTAATTGACGATAATGGTTTGGAAAAAAGTAAACCCTGATTCGGCAGCCTGGCAGCCATACCCCAGAAGGGCTTAGGCCCATAACTTTGCGTCGGCTTCCTTTCGGAAGCTTTGCCATTATCGTCAGGTTTGAAAAAAGACCTGCCCGAGAGCTTTTTCTCTGCTCTCTATTTATAGTTATACCGGGAGATGAAAATTTTAGACACTTTTTTGAGAATTAAGTCATGTAGGTACGCATTTTTGTTAAAACGTGGTAAAGCAGGCGGGATACTTTACGCTGGTTGAGGCCTAATCTGTTTGCAGTCTGCTCCTGGGTCAGCCCTTCAAAAAAGATTAATTTGATCACATTTTGCTGCAGCTTGTTCAATTTTTCCAGGGCCATCTGTATGGCAATCA
>JBNJHN010000021.1:0-30140 GCA_051748565.1 Bacillota bacterium
GAAAGAGAAGTAAGCCAGGGATTAAAGTGTGAGCTAAGTGGTAATCCAGTTCTGCTGTTGGTGACACAGTGGGGGTAGTCTTAAAAGGGAACTGCCTGTACGGCAACGACAGGTGATTACCCGGGAAAACCTGCTGGACCTAAGCCGCAAAGTTTACCTGGTTTACTACCACTTATGTTTTTTGTACAAAGGTGATGAAGTTTGGCTAAATATAAAAAGAAGCGCCGCCGGGCACGCTGGGTTATTGTTATTTCAATCTGGACTTTTTTTTTAGCTATAGCTTTTGGTTTTGTAACACAGTATTTCCTGAATGAAATCCACTCCCTTGTGGCTTCGTTTGCCATATTACTAATTGTTGTTTTCCTGGGTATAATCTTTGACGTTGTAGGTACGGCCGCCGCCGCCGCAAAGGTAGCACCTCTTAACGCCAAGGCTGCAAGGAAAGTTATTGGAGCAAAACGCGGTGTCTACCTGGTTAAAAATGCCGAGCAGGTCGCAAACTTTTGTAATGATGTAGCCGGTGATATAAGTGGAATTATCAGCGGTACGCTTGCTGCAATTATTGTTTTCAGGCTTATGGTCAGCATGCCTTTCGATCAGGCTGAATTTTATTTGGGCATTCTTTTAACCGCTTTAGTTGCTTCCCTTACAGTGGGGGGGAAAGCCTGGGGCAAGATAGTTGCCATAAACCATTCAACAGAAGTAATCCTCCTGGTCGGGTCATTGATAGCCCGGCTGGAAAAGCCTATAAGCTGGATAAAAAAGGCATAGAAAATAATCGGGGTGATTTACAGTGGGTGACCTCATCAGCAGCCTTCGGCTGCCGGATGATTTAAAAAACCTTGATGCAGACCAGTTGATTGAAGTTGCTGCAGAAATTCGAGAATATATGATTCGCACGGTTGCCGATAATGGCGGCCATCTTGCAGCCAGCCTTGGAGTTGTCGAACTGGCTGTGGCATTGCATAGCAACTATAACAGTCCTAAGGATCGTCTGATCTGGGACGTCGGGCATCAAAGCTACCCGCACAAACTGCTTACCGGCAGATGGAACCAATTCCCGACCCTGCGTCAACAGGGTGGATTGTGCGGTTTTCCGAAACCCTCGGAAAGTGAACATGATCCATTCCTTACCGGACACAGCAGCACTTCCATATCAGCGGCTCTTGGATTGGCACAGGCCCGTGATTACAAAGGCGATGATTACAAAGTTATCGCAGTCATTGGTGATGGGGCCCTCACCGGCGGCATGGCTTTTGAGGCTTTAAATCACGCCGGCCATATCAAGGCCAACCTGCTGGTTATTCTTAACGATAACAAAATGTCAATCAGTTCAAATGTGGGCAGCATGTCCTCTTACCTGGGGCGGATTCGTTCAGATCCCAAGTACTCCAGGCTTAAGAAAGATTTTGAGCAGTATTTAAGCCGAATACCGCTGGTCGGAGAACGGCTGATAAATTCGGCTGAAAGAATAAAAGGCGGTCTGAAATACCTGGTTATGCCTGGAATGCTTTTCGAAGAACTTGGCTTTACCTATTTTGGACCGGTCGACGGGCATAATATAAATTTGATCAAGAATGTACTGAAGCAGGCCGATAAGATGAACGGCCCGGTTATGGTTCACGTTGTAACCGAAAAAGGCAAAGGTTATCACTATGCAGAGAAATCTCCGGAAGCATTTCACGGTATTGGGCCTTTTGATTTAAATAACGGGTTGCCCCTAAAGAAAAAGAAAAGCCTCACTTATACAGATGTTTTTGGACAAGCCCTTCTTCAAATCAGCCGTGAAAAACCTGAAATTGTGGCCATAACTGCGGCTATGACTGCCGGTACCGGTTTGAAAAAATTCTCCAGGGAATTTCCTGAAAGATTTTACGACGTCGGCATTGCCGAGCAGCATGGTGTTACACTTGCCGCAGCTCTCGCTGCGGGTGGTATGCGACCGGTAGTTGCCATTTACAGCACATTCTTACAACGAGCTTACGACCAGATTTTGCACGATACCTGCCTGCAAAAACTTCCCGTTATTTTTGCCGTAGATCGGGCCGGAATAGTTGGTGAAGATGGAGAAACTCACCAGGGACTTTTTGATCTGACCTACCTCCGGACTATGCCGAATATGTCGATAATGGCCCCGGCCAATGAAAATGAGCTTAAAAATATGCTTGCAACAGCAGTGAATTATAAAGAAGGACCGGTAGCTATCCGCTATCCCCGGGATAAGATTGTCGGGGTTGAACCGGACAAACCCCGGGTTTTGCCCTGGGGCAAAGGAGAGGTGCTCAGACAGGGAGAAGATTTGCTGATTATCGCGGCAGGGACAGTCGTTAACGCAGCGATGGAAGCCGCCGAAAAATTGTTCTGGCAGGGTATTAAATCTGCAGTGATTAACGCCAGGTTTGTGAAACCCCTGGATGAAGATTTATTTTTGTCCTGGGCCAGTAAATGCCAAAGAGTGATCACTGTGGAAGAAAATATCCTTGCTGGTGGCTTTGGAAGCGCAATAATGGAACTCTTTGAGAAAAAAGGAATCTTTCTTCCTTTAAAATGTCTTGGTATAGACGATTGTTTTATCGGGCAGGGGATGAGAACTCAAATTCTTTCATGCTGCAGCCTTGACGCTGAAGGTATTTACAATGAAGCCCTGGTTTTTAGCGGAGAAAAAGCTGCAAAAGGCCTGACTTGAAGAGCCATAACCGAAAAGAACGCCTGGATCGCCTGCTTGGCGAACTGCACCCGGACTTAAGCCGCAGCCGAATCCAGGCCGAAATAATGTCCGGCAGAGTTCTTGTTAACGGTCGGGTAAGTGATAAACCCGGGACACTCTATCCGGTCAATGTGGATATAGAATTGCGGGAGAGTGAAAATCCTTATGTCAGCCGTGGAGGATTAAAAATTGAAGGGGCGCTGCAGGAGTTTTCACTTGATGTTAACGGGCTTGTTATTCTTGATGTAGGTTCCTCAACAGGCGGTTTTACCGATTGCCTGCTGAAAAAAGGCGCAAAACTCGTTTACGCCCTTGATGTGGGCTATGGCCAGCTTGATGCGAGCTTGCGCAATAGCTCCCGGGTAGTGGTGATGGAACGCTTCAATGTGCGGCATCTCAAAAGTGAGGATCTTGATTCTTTGCCGGATCTTGCTGTTGTTGATGTTTCTTTTATATCTCTTTCCAAAGTATTGCCTGTTTTATATGCACTGAATATTCACAAAGTGCTGGCTCTCGCCAAGCCGCAATTCGAAGTTGGAAGAATTGATGCGGGCAAAAGCAAAGGCGTTATTCGGGATCCCAAACTGCACAATGAGGTCCTTAATAATTTGGTGAGGTTTGCCTGTAATACCGGATACTGCTTTTCTGGTATTACATTTTCCAGGTGGCCGGGTCCTAAGGGAAACATTGAGTATTTTATCTATTTGGAGACGAAGCCGAATCAAGATTGCAGCAGCCGGTCAGATTATGAATCGCATATAAAACAGGTCATTGACCAGGCCCATACGCTCTTAATCGACAGGAAGAAGTAAGCTTTGGGGAAGGATCATTAATTGAGACGAAGAATTTAAATAAAAGCCTGATTTACAGGAGGAACACGTGAAAGATATAGGGCTAATCCCCAACTGGCATAAAAGGAATTCAAGCCTTGTTGTCGAGAAGATTACCCGCTTCTTCAATCAGCGGCAGATCAGGATTCAGGTTGCCGACAGCGGACAGGCGGATTTCTACAGCGAACTATCGCTGGCTCAACAGTTAAGCTCCTGGCTGGAGAAGCTTAACTTGATTATTGTTGTCGGGGGAGACGGGACCATTCTGAGAGTAGCCCGTGACCTGGCCTGCTGGAAGGTGCCTATTCTCGGGATTAATCTCGGTCAAAAAGGGTTTTTAGCAGAGATTGAAGTTGAACAAATGGAGCGGTTTTTACAATATATTGCCTCCGGTCAGTACGATTATCAGGAGCGGATGATGATGGAAGCGAGGCTCCTGAGGGGTGAAGAAAATCTAGGTAGTTATCTTGCCCTAAATGATATTGTCGTTTCCCGCGGACCGTTTTCACGAATTATTAAAGTGGAAACTTACATTAATGAAGACTACATGGAAAGCTACTCGGGTGATGGAGTCATTGTCTCTACTCCCACCGGATCGACCGGGTATTCCCTTTCGGCAGGTGGGCCGATAGTCAACCCGACCATGGAGCTATTCGTTGTGACACCAATTTGTCCGCACAGCCTCTATAACAGGTCAATAATTATTGATGGCAATGACAAAATGAAACTGCGTGTCGATTCCCGCCAGGTCCAGGTTGTCCTTACTGTCGATGGCCAGGTCCGGTTTGCCCTGGAAGATGAAGATCATATTATTGTCCGCCGCGCCGAAGAAAAAGTTAAACTGGTTTGCTTTCATGACTATTCTTTTTACCGGATGCTGCATCAGAAGCTGAAAGGGTAAGCAGGCATTTAGGACATTAAGGACTTAAAGCACGCAATTTAAAAAACCGGCTGGAAATTCTGTCAGAGCGGGTTAGGATCGGCAAATAATAAGATGACAGCCACGGTGTATGAATGTCAGGTAAACCGGGAGGATATTGAATGCTTGTTGAGTTAAGGGTATCGAACTTTGCATTAATTGATGATATGAGCCTTAACTTCAGCCCGGGTTTAAATATATTAAGTGGAGAGACCGGAGCCGGAAAGTCTATTGTCATCGGCGCGATCAACCTGATACTGGGTGAAAGAGCCGCAGTTGAGCAGATCCGCCAGGGAAATGACACAGCCTGTGTGGAGGGTATCATCATCTGTGAACCCGATTTGGCGGTCGAAGTAAATAAATTGCTCGAAGAAGCCGGTATTCCCTGCACAGATGAACTGATTATTGCCCGGGAAGTTTACCGTAACGGTCGCAGTGTGGCCAGGGTCAATGGTCGCGCAGTCCCGGTATCATTTTTAAAAGAAATGGGAAAGATTCTGGTAGATCTCCATGGGCAGCATCAACATCAGTCTTTACTGAGGCCGGAACAGCACCTTGATCTTCTCGACTCCTTTGGGGGAGAAGAAATTATCAGATCCCGAAATATAATAGAGGAGCTTTTCAGAAAGCGCCAGGACCTGAAAAAAGAGTTGAAGTCACTTGGAGAAAATAGCGCTGAACGCGAAAGAAGGATGGATATAGCAATTTTTCAGCTTAATGAGATAACCAGTGCACAGCTTAATCCCGGCGAGGATGAGGAATTGTCTCAGCGGGAAAGAATAATGGCCAATTCGGAAAAGCTATGCAACCTGGTTGCCCGGGCTTACGGCGATATTTATACCGGTGAGGGGGAAAACCCTGCTGAGGCGATCATTGATCGGCTAAACCGATCAAGCAACCTCCTGACGGAAGCTGCAAATATTGACGGGAACCTGACTCCCTTGCTGGATCTTCTCGCCAGTGCTTCTGCCCAGCTGGAGGAAGTTTCTTACGAACTTCGCGATTACCAGGTCGGCCTTGAATTTGACCCGGGCGAACTTGCTCTTATACAGGATCGTCAAAACCTGGTAAACTCTCTCAAGCGTAAATACGGATCAACAATTGAGGAAGTTATAAATTTCGCTGAAAATCTTGAGCAGGAAATAGAAAGGCTGCGCAATAGTGAAACGCTGGCCGAAAAAATTGAAGCAAATTTGGATGAATTGGAGAAACAGCTTTCTGCAGAAAGCAATTCTTTACACGATCTTCGCTGTGAAACTGCAAAAATCCTGGAAAAACTTCTTGAAAACAGCCTTCAGGATTTGGCCCTGCCCAATGCCCATTTTGAAGTAAAAATAACTGCTAAAGATACTTTTTCGACCAGGGGTATGGATAACGTGGAATTTTTATTTTCCGCCAACAGGGGTGAGGAAGTCAAACCCCTGACTAAAATTATTTCAGGTGGAGAAGTGTCACGTGTAATGCTGGCCTTGAAAACAGCTCTGGCCCGGCAGGACCTGGTTCCCACCTTGATTTTCGACGAGGTTGATTCAGGGATTGGCGGGGCAACAGTACAGTCTGTTGCTGAAAAACTGGCTCAACTGTCATTTCACCACCAGGTAATGTGTGTGACACACTCTCCGCAAATTGCTTCCATGGCCGACTGCCACATACGCCTTTATAAAGAAACAGTCAGTGAGAGAACCCTAACCAGGGCTTCAGTACTATCTGCAGCAGAAAGAAGAGAAGAATTGGCCCGCATGCTCGACGGAGCCAGCATTGATCAGGTTAGTCTCCGGCATGTCGACAGCCTGATCAAGAGAGCCCGGAGTTATAAAATTAAAACAGCCAATTAAATAATTGCAGGGGGATAGATTCCAATGCGGCTGGAAGATATGATGACCCGTAAGTTTGCCACTCTGAGGCCGGATGACACCTTGAAGAATGCAATCAGACTGCTGCGGAACAGTCAGCGTGACGGTTTGCCCGTATTGAATCAAGACGGATCCCTGGCCGGTATATTTACCAAGACCAACCTTTATGATGCCCTGCTTAAAGACAGTCCTCTTCAGTACACTGTCAGGGATTATTATAACCGCGATGTGGTTAAAATTGCCAAAGACCTGACTTATAATGAGGTAATTGATGCCGTTCGCCGCATTCCGGTTGGTACAGGAGTGGTTGTCGACAGGGAAGACAGGGTGGTCGGTCTTTTTACCAAGGTTGAATTGATTTCAGCTTTGTTCAGGCTGGCCCCTTTCCAGGAGGAGCTGAAAAAAGCCCGCTTACAGGAAAGACCTTTTACCTTTGATGATATAATCACTATTAACCCGGCAACACAGGCATTAATCAGGGAAGCCCAACAGGCGGCCCAGGGATTGTCAACAGTTCTGATTAGTGGTGAAAGTGGTGTAGGTAAAGAATTGATGGCTCAGGCTATACATCAGGCCGGGCCAAGGCGCAATGAACCTTTTGTAAAAGTCAACTGTGCAGCCATACCTGAAAATCTTCTGGAAGCCGATTTTTTTGGTTATGTGGAGGGCGCTTTCACGGGCGCCAGCAAGAGTGGTAAAATGGGAAGGCTTGACCGTGCCAATGGTGGGACGCTTTTTCTTGACGAGATCGGTGATATGCCTCTGTCACTGCAGGGTAAGCTTTTAAGGATTCTGCAGGAACAGACTTTTGAGCGGGTTGGCGATAGTACAACAATTCGGGTCGATATCCGTTTCATTGCTGCGACCAATCAGGATCTGGAAGAAAAGGTCAGGGTGGGAAGCTTCCGGAAGGATTTATACTTTCGTCTTAATGTAATACCAATCCCGATTACACCGTTGCGGGAAAAACCTGAGGATATTCTGCCCCTGGTTCATGCATTTTTACGTAAATACAATGATATTTTTGGCATGCAGGTTAATGATATCACCCCTGCAGCCCTTAATGCTCTCCGAAGCTACTCGTGGCCCGGCAATATCCGGGAGCTGGAAAATGTCGTTGAAAGGGCGATGAATTTTACCGTTGAAGAGACGATCAGGCTTGAACACCTGCCACCGCACCTCAGGGGCGGTTTTAGTGGTTCCGCTTTAAAGGAAGATTACGAAATAGTAAAAACACCGGTTCCACCCTATCGTTGGAGAAGAGAAGAACAGGAACGTGAATCAATAATCAGGGCACTGCAACAATCGGGCGGCAATAAAAGTGAAGCTGCCAGGAACCTGGGGATGAGCCGATCATGGCTTTATGAAAAAATGAGCAGACTCGGGTTGAAATAACTATTACCATAATGGGGAGGAATAATAATGGATTTTGAATTTACCACCGAACAGCTGGCCATGCAAAAAATGGCCCGGGAATATGCTGAAAAAGAGCTTGCTCCGGTTGCAGCCGATTTTGATGAAAAAGAGGAGATGCCCGTTGATCTGGTTCGGCGTATGGTTGCCGAAGGATTTTCTTCCGTAAATATACCGGAAGAATATGGCGGGGCCGGGATGGATGAAATTACGGTATGCCTGGTCACTGAAGAGCTCGGCAGGGGTTGTGCCGGTATAACCACGGGTGTGGGGGCAAATTCTCTTGCCATGCTGCCGATCCTCTTAGCCGGCAGCGAAGAACAGAAGAAAAAATATCTAACCGAGCTGTGCAATGGCAAATTGGCTTCTTTCTGCCTCACCGAACCTAATGCCGGTTCAGATGTTAGTTCTATATTGACAACTGCCATTAAAAAAGGATCCGAATATGTAATTAACGGTACTAAATGCTTTATTACCAATGGCACATATGCTGATTATTATGTTGTTTTTGCTGTTGTTG
The DNA here is from genome assembly GCA_051748565.1 of Bacillota bacterium. Taxonomy (GTDB): domain Bacteria; phylum Bacillota; class Dethiobacteria; order DTU022; family DTU022; genus SKPH01. The sequence continues at coordinate 8,243 of JBNJHN010000021.1, forward strand.
ATCCTAAAAGGGGCGCCAGGACCTTGACTCCATTTGTTCTGGAAAAAGGGACTCCGGGCCTTGATGCCAGCAAAAAAGAGAAAAAAATGGGTATTCGCGCCAGCAATACGGCAGTGGTTGTTTTTGAAAATGTTTCGGTTCCCCAGGAGAATATGCTGGGCAAAGAATACGGCGGGTTCCGGGTTGCAATGGAAACATTCGATATTTCCAGGCCAATGATTGCCTCTATGGCTGTGGGAGTTGCCAGGGCCGCCTATGAAGCAGCAGTAAATTATGCCCGTGAAAGAGTACAGTTTGGTAAGCCGATCATACAGCAGCAGGCTATTCAATTTATGCTGGCAGACATGGCAATGGAAATTGAAGCGGCACGTTCACTAATATTCCGGGCAGCTTCAATGATTGGTAAAGGAGAAAAAAGCATTTCGGCCTATGCTGCCATGGCTAAAGCTTATGCGGGAGATATGGCTATGCGGGTAACAGTCGACGCTCTGCAGGTCCTGGGCGGTTACGGCTACACCAGGGACTATCCCCTTGAAAAATACATGCGTGATGCCAAGATAATGCAGATTTACGAAGGAACCAGCCAGATCCAGCGACTGATCATTGCCAATGGCATAATCGGCAGAAGGATCTAACTGCGGGGTGAGAAAGATTAAAGATCGTTTACATGAAGAGACTTTATCAACCAGCTATTTTTATCGCGGCAGAATCATTAATGTGCGTCAGGATCGGGTTAAAATATCCGGAGGCCAGGTAGCATTTCGGGAAATAGTAGAACATCCCGGTGCCGTTGCCATGCTTGTCCTGGACGGAATCGGAGGAGTTGTTTTAGTCAAACAACATCGCCAGCCTGTCGGGGAGATACTTCTGGAGATTCCGGCCGGCAAACTTGAACCTGATGAAGAGCCGCTGCAGTGTGCCCAAAGGGAGTTACTGGAAGAAACCGGACTTGAAGGAAAGAGATGGAAAGAGCTGTTTGCATTTTATCCGTCACCAGGTTTTTGTGATGAAATTATTCATCTGTTCCAGGTTGAAGATCTCGAAGCGGCAGTATCGCCTACTGCGGACCCCGAGGAAAGGATCAGCGTTGTTAAGCTTCCCCTGGCAGAAATCCCGGCTATGATCAAGGCCGGGCAAATTAAAGATGGTAAAACAATTATCGCCCTGCAGGCTGCGATGCTATCGGGTATTTAAAAATTGCCCATAAATTAAATATATTTATCCATCCTGCCTGAATCAGGAAGGGATTTTATATAATGGCGTTGAAATGATTTATACTTCGGTATTACCTGTGTGAGGAAATCAATACATATGCAGAAACAATTGCAAGAATACAGTAATTACCTGGCGGTTGAAAAGGGCCTTGCCAAAAACACGCTGGAATCATACAGGCGTGATCTTAATAAATTCATTAAATTTATGCAGAAGCGAAAGATAAATGATCCGGGGGAAATTGACCGGGAGTCCCTGAGTATTTTTATCGGTGAACTAAAAAAGAACGGCAGCGCTACTGCGACTATTTCCCGCAATATTGCCTCAATCCGTTCTTTTTTTAATTTTTTGCTCCAGGAAGGCATCATTGAAAACAATCCCGCACTGGACCTCGAATCACCGCGCATTGAAAAAAAACTGCCCCGTGTTCTGACAACCGAAGAAATTGATCAATTACTATGCCAGCCAAAGCCGTCTGATCATAACGGATTGCGAGACAGGGCTATGTTAGAATTACTTTATGCTTCAGGAATCAGGGTTTCTGAGCTTGTTTCTCTTAATATTACCGACTTTGATCCTCTCGTAGGGTATCTTCGCTGCCGGGGTAAAGGCATGAAAGAACGTATTGTGCCAATCGGTTCCATCGCCATTAACTATGTTAATGAGTATCTTGACAAATCAAGGGCTAAACTGCTTAAAAAAAACGGTGATCCGTCCCTTTTTGTCAACCAGCACGGCTGCAGGATGACAAGACAGGGTTTTTGGAAAATTCTTAAAAAATATGCCCGAAAGTCCAACATTAACGGTGATATAACTCCACATACTCTCCGCCATTCATTTGCCACTCATCTTCTTGAAAACGGAGCAGATTTAAGATCTGTTCAGGAAATGCTTGGCCACTCCGATATTTCTACAACCCAGATATATACGCAGATTACCAGAAGGAAGATAAGAGAAGTATATGACAAAACACATCCCCGCGCCTGATCCGCCGGGCGAGAGAGTTATTGTAATCGTTATGGACGGCGCCGGTATTGGTGCCCTTCCTGATGCGGAAATGTATGGCGATCAGGGCTCCAATACACTTCGCCATGTAATCGATAAGCATGGTCCGCTAAAACTGGATAATCTTTTTTCTCTCGGTTTGGGAAAACTTCTAAAGCTTGAAGAGGATCATAAATTAACGGTGTTGCCGGCGGGCCGCTACGGCAGGATGGCCCCTGCATCGCCTGGCAAAGATACTACCAGCGGACACTGGGAGTTGGCCGGGCTGATTATAATTAAGCGATTCCCGGTTTACCCTGATGGTTTCCCGGAAGAGATAATTTCTTCATTTGAGCGGGCCATAAACCGCAGGATTATCGGCAATATCGCTGCTTCGGGAACAGAAATAATAGAGAAACTGGGAGAAGAGCACCTGAAAACCGGCTACCCTATTGTTTACACCTCGGCCGACAGTGTTTTCCAAATTGCCGCCCATGAGGCTGTGGTTTCTCCTGCAATGCTTTACCGGTGGTGTGAGCAGGCCCGCTCCTTGCTAAGTGGTGACCATGCAGTAGGAAGGGTTATAGCCAGGCCTTTTACCGGAGCGCCCGGCTCTTTCAGGAGAACAGCAGGCAGGCATGATTATTCTTTATCACCACCGGGAGAAACGCTGCTCGACAAGGCTAAAAAAGCCGGTTATCCCGTAGCAGTAATCGGCAAGGTGGCCGATATATTTGCCCGGCGCGGCATAACAATTCACAGGCCGGGCGGTAACAATGAGGCTACCGCAGCTGACCTGCTCTACCTGCTTGAGAAGGTCCCGAGCGGCTTGATCTGGGCAACATTTGGCGATTTTGATACTCTATACGGGCATCGCAACGACAGTGAAGGTTTTGCAAGGGCCCTGGAATACTTTGATCGGAAACTGGCTCTTATACTGGGTAAAATGGGAGTTGGCGATCTTCTCTTTATAACGGCAGATCATGGTTGTGATCCTACTTACCCGACTACCGACCATACCCGTGAATATGTGCCGATCTTAGTATGGGGGCCGTCACTTACGGGAAACAATGACCTTGGTACCCGTTCGACATTTGCAGATCTGTCTGCCACTGCAGGGTACTGGCTAAACCTTGAACCGGCTAAAAGAGGCAGATCTTTCATCAGTAATTAAGTCCTCCGGAAAGAACGGGTGGTTTTAAATTGAATCTGATAATAACACATGTAAATGGAGATTTTGATGCCCTGGCAGCGCTGGTTGCAGCTACCAAGCTGTATCCGGAAACTCCTGCAATAATGCCTGAACCACTACAGCCCAATGTCCGTTCTTTTATTAATCTTTTCCGTGATCTGCTGCCGCTAAGCGATCCAAAGGATCTGGATGAAAAATTTAAGAAAATTATTGTAGTCGACACAAACCGAAAAGAACGACTGGGCAAATGGGCAGCTCTTATGGATCATACCGAACAGGTTGTGGTCTATGATCACCATCCTGGCAGTGAGGATCTGGGAGCTGATTTGGTCAGGATCGATCCGGTGGGCGCGACAACTACCATCCTTCTGGAAGAAATCATTAAAAGAAAACTCCAACTCACCGAATTTGAGGCGACACTTTTTACTCTCGGCATTTACGAAGATACCGGGTGCCTGACTTACGATATCTCTACTGCCAGGGATGCAAGCGCAGTAGCATATCTTTGGAAGAGTGGCATCAGCACAAGATTAATTAAAGAATACCTGCGTTCGCCTCTTACTGATGTACAGAAAGACCTCCTGGAAAAACTGCTTCATAACAGTGAATTTTATGAGCTGAACCAGCGCCGTGTCTTAATCAGCACCACAATTCTTGATGAATACGTTGACGGTGCCGCTGTTTTACTACAGCTGCTCGATGAGATTGAAGATGCAGGGTTGACAGTTATCATTATAAAAATGACAGATAGCATATACATGGCTGCCCGATCCAAAGATGAAGATCTGGACTTAATGGAATTGCTGGCCCCCTTTAATGTAAAAGGCTACCCGGGAGTGGTTTCCGCACATTTCAAGGGAGTTGAGCTGGAAGAGGTCAAAAAACAGGTGGTGGAATTCCTTAAATATTACCTGCCGCCTGCGGTCACCGCTGAAAAAGCTGCATCGAAACCGGTTTTGACCATTAAAAGTGATATCAGTATTGCCGAAGCCGAAGAATTGCTTACAGAGCATAGCTTTAAAGGTTGCCCTGTAATTGAAAATGGGCGCCTGGTTGGTATTATTTCCCGTCGTGATCTGCGCAAAGGTTTGCGCAGTAATCTTGGGCATGCACCTGTAAAAGGATTTATGTCCCGTAAACCTATTACAGAATCACCTGAACAATCCCTGACAGAACTGCGCAGAATTATGGTTGAAGAAAATATCGGGCGTATCCCGCTTGTTGATAAGAATGGAAGCCTGGTTGGTATCGTTACCCGATCTGATATATTGCGCTATCTAAGTTCTCTTGACAGAAGAGGCCGTTCTTTAAAACGTAAAACCGGGACAGCCACAGGCGAGCCTGACGATAATAACATTGCCGATTTGCTTAATAGTGAATTGCCCCCGCGAATTCAGGATTTGCTGCAGCAGGTAAGCAGGCTTGCGGAAAAGGAAAAAACTGAAACATATCTGGTCGGGGGAATTATAAGGGACCTGCTGCTTAATCATCCTCCTGAAAAAGACCTTGATATCGTAGTTCTTGGCGATGCCGTTGCTTTTGCCTTAAGTTTGAATACGCTGCTGAGCGGGAATGTAAGACATTTTGACCAATTTGGAACAGCTTCAGTTGAACTCGAAGATGGCATCAGGTTGGATCTGGTCACAGCCCGAAAAGAATTCTATACTTCACCGGCCTCGCTGCCCCGTGTGGAAAGTTCAAGTTTAAAAAACGATCTCTTCAGGCGTGACTTTACTATAAACACTATGGCCTGCTCCCTAGCGGCAGATAATTACGGTGATCTTTATGATTACTTTAATGGCCGCTCTGATCTTCGGAATAAGATTATCAGGGCCCTTTATCAGCTGAGCTTTAATGATGATCCTTTGCGAATTCTGAGGGCTGTCCGTTTCGAACAGCGCTATGATTTTAATATAGAGCCGAAAACCCTGGAGATGATCCATAAGGCAATTGAGGAAAAATTGCTGGAAAAAGTTAGCAGACCGCGATTGAACAGGGAATTAAGACTCATTTACAATGAACCTTCCCCGGTCAACATCCTCAGGCGTTTTGATCAATTAGGACTGATACCTTTCCTTTATCCTGGTTCAAAACCTGATCAGAAAACCTGGGAACTGTTATTCCGGTTGGAAGAAATTTTGGGCTGGGCAGAAAGCAGGGAATGGGAGAAGAAACCCGATTCGGAGCTGACTTATTTAAGCGGCCTGCTTTGCAGTTTGGAATCTACCGATCGGTCTGCTATAATAAATAAGTTAAATCTGTCCCAGGAGAGAGCGGCAAATATCATTAAAGCCTGCCGGGAAATTCCCTCGGTCCTGGAAAAGCTGGATCGCGAAGACTTAAATCCTAGCAATGTGGTCCGGTATCTTGAACCGCTGCCCCTGGAAGCCCTGTTACTGGCCCACGCGCTGACTGAAAGCAGGATTGCCAGGGAACATTTGAAAATTTACATGGACGGGTTACGTTATATCCGACCACGGCTGGACGGCAGTGATTTAAAAAAAATGGGTTTAGAGCCGGGACCGCACTACCGGCAGATCATAGAGCATTTGACCAAAGCTATTTTGGACGGCGAGGTCCGTACCCCGCAGGAAGAACTCGATTATGTGATTAAATATCTTGAAGCAGAGAAAGGAAAGGAGGAGAAGGAATAAATGCTTTTTGGCTTAGATCCTGTCACTATTGCCCTTCGTATACCCATATTGCTGATTGTTATTACGGTTCATGAATTTGCTCATGCCAGGATGGCTTACCATTATGGAGATGCCACCGCTGAAAGACAGGGGCGCATGAACCTTAATCCAATAAATCATCTCGATCCGATTGGCTCGCTGATGATTCTCCTGGTTGGTTTCGGTTGGGCTAAACCGGTTCCGATTAACCCTTATAATTTTAATAAATACCGTTCCGGATTGCGCTGGGTTTCATTTGCCGGACCGATGTCAAACCTTATCCTCGGATTTTTCAGTTTGCTGCTGTTTACAATTCTCTTTAATGCCGGGTTTGTGGCATCTGCAGACCTATTTTACAGGTTCATGTTCGAGTTAATAATGATCAATATATACCTGGCAATCTTTAATCTTATTCCGATCCCCCCCCTTGACGGTTCGAAGATTTTAATGTCTTTTCTTCCTGATTCTCAGCTCGGGTTATATCAGCAAATAGAGCGCTTTGCCCCAATTCTACTGCTCTTACTTATTTTTTCAGGAGCTTTCAGGATAATTATTTTTCCGGCAGCCAACTCAATATTGAGGTTTTACAGTTTTATTATTGGTCTGATCCCCGGTTTATAATCCGGATGCGCTGTAAGAGGAGGACAAATATATGTCAAAACAAAATGTCTTTTCAGGGATCCAGGCATCTGGTAACCTGCACCTGGGCAACTACCTTGGCGCTGTGCAAAATTGGGCAAAAATGCAGGAACAGTATAATAATTATTTTTGTGTCGTTGACCTGCATACCGTTACTGTGCCACAGGATCCTGAAGCCCTTAGAGCAAATATCCGGGAAGTGGCAGGACTGCTGTTTGCCGCAGGAATAGATGAAAAGAATTCTGTGGTTTTTATCCAGTCGCACGTAAGAGCTCACAGTGAATTGGCCTGGCTGCTGAACTGCATAACCCCCATGGGTTGGCTTCATCGCATGACCCAGTTTAAAGAAAAGTCTGAGCAGGCAAAAGAAGAAGTTAGTGTTGGTCTTTTCGATTACCCGGTATTGCAGGCAGCCGATATTTTGCTTTATGACACTAATCTGGTTCCCGTCGGGGAAGATCAAAAGCAGCACGTTGAGCTTTGCCGGGATATTGCCCAGCGTTTTAACCACCGCTACGGCGAACTTTTCGTCCTCCCCGATGCCTTAATACCTCCTCTTGGCGGCAGGGTAATGGGGCTTACCAACCCGGATAAAAAGATGAGTAAAAGCGAGGAAAAAAAAGATGATTCCATTTTTATGCTGGATACACCCGACCAAATCCGGGCAAAAATAAAAAAGGCAACTACCGATTCATTGCGGGAGATTAGATTTGATGAAAAAAGAATGGGAATAAATAACCTCCTGACAATCTACCAGCTGGTAACCGAAAAAAGCAGGGAAAAAATTGAAGATCACTTTGCCGGTAAATCCTACAAGGAACTAAAAGAACAACTGGCCGAAGCTGTAATAGAGTGTTTAAACCCGGTTCAGGTACGCTACCGTGAGCTTACAGGAGAAAAGGGTTACCTTGAAGAGATGCTGAAAAGGGGCGCCAGCCGTGCCGAAGAAAAAGCAGAAAGAAAACTTCAGCAGGTTTACAGTAAGATCGGTTTAAGATGAAAACAGGCTTAACAGTGCTGCTTAAAAGAACCTCTGCGCTATAGAATTAATTTTTAACTGGCAATCAGAGTGCAGGCAAAAAGGAATTTAAATGGACCATGCAGCAGGCAGAATATAAGATTAAACTTCCTACTTTTGAAGGACCTTTCGACCTTCTTTTTCACCTGATTAAAAAAGCGGAGGTAGATATCTGGTCAATTTCGATTGCCGAAATAACCGATCAGTACCTTTCTTATTTGCAATCGATGAAAGAGTTGAATCTGGATATCGCCAGCGAATTTTTGGTGATGGCCGCTACACTATTACGGCTTAAATCGAAACTATTGCTGCCCCGCCCTGCGCACAGGGGTGAACTGGAAGAAGATGAAGATCTATTCGAAATCAACACCGCTGAAGAGCTGTTTCAACGCCTGGAAGAATACCGCAGCTTTAAGGAAACAGCTCTTTATCTGCAGAAAAGGGAAGAAGAACAGCAAAAAATCTATTTACGTTCTACCGGGGGACAAAAAGTAATGGTTTTCAACCAGCCGGAGACAGTTTATACAATATGGGAAGGTGCCAACCATCTTAATGATATAATGCAGCGTTTCGCCGAAGCGACTTTATCTGATGCTTACATTCCTGCGTTCAGTGCCGTTGAAGATTTTGTGGTTGCAGAAAAATCGGATTACATACAATCTGTCCTGCTTAAGTCCAGGCGGCCGCTTCCCATGAAAAACTTTTTTAACGCCGATGGGTTATGGGAGATTATTGTCACATTCATCGCTCTCCTTGAGATGGCCCGACGGCGTAAGGTTATTCTTCTGCAGGAAGGCACTTTCGGGGCAATATTTGTTGTGTTAAACCAGGAATCTTTGCATGAGGAGGGAGATAGTGGAGAAGGAGAAACAGAAAAAGACAATTGAGGCCCTTCTTTTCTTAAGTGAAGAACCCGTAAGAGTAGATAAGATTGAGACAGTTCTTTCCACTTCTCCCGAAGAGGTAATTGATTTAATCCGGGAGTTGCAAAGAGATTTTGCCCGGGATTCGCGTGGACTGCAGATCTTTGAAGTTGCCGGCGGTTTCCAAATGGGTACATTACCTGAATTGGCACCATACCTGGAAAAAGCTTTTAGTGAAGATATTTCAAGCAACCTGTCTACCGCCGCCCTGGAAGCGCTGGCGATTATTGCCTATAAACAGCCTGTAACCAGGGTTGAAATTGAATCGATCCGTGGTGTCAGAAGCGAGCATGTTCTCGAAAACCTTTTAAAGCGCAAACTAATTCGGGTTAGCGGCCGTAAAGAAGGGCCTGGAAGGCCCCTGCTTTACAACACTACACCTGATTTTCTCAAGTATTTCGGTCTGATGGATCTGGAAGATCTTCCCCCGCTGGAATTGGAAAAACCGGAGTAGGCAAAGGATAATTTCTAATCGAGGTTTTCAATATGCGTCTGGCAAAATATCTGGCCAGGGCCGGTGTTGCTTCCCGCCGTGCGTCAGAAGCTTTGATCAGCGAAGGCAGAGTAGAGGTTAATGGAGCGGTAGCAAACAAGCCCCAGGTAATGGTCGGTGAAGGTGACAGGGTTTTGGTAGACGGCATTCCGGTTGCCGGTTTCGAGGAAAAATTTTACCTCATTCTCAATAAACCCTCCGGTTACATATCGACTGTTCATGATACTCATAACCGCCCCACGGTAATCGGCCTGGCTGGCGATATTAAAGCTCGCCTTTATCCCGTGGGAAGATTGGATGCCGACACAAGCGGAGTGCTGCTGCTGACCAATGACGGGAAGCTGGCCTATCGCTTGATGCATCCGCGATATGAGGTTAAAAAAGTTTATCAAGCAAGGGTGCAGGGTATGGTGAGCGATGAAACAATAAAGCAAATGAGCAGCGGATTGATTATCGACGGTGAAAAAACAGCGCCGGCGGTAGTCAAAAAAATTAAAGCTGCCGCCGATAAGGATACTTTGTTGGAAATTACCCTTACTGAAGGTAAAAAAAGGCAGGTTAAGATGATGTGTGCAGCAGTCGGCCATCGGGTTAAAGAATTAAAAAGGGTTAAATTTGCCGGGTTGAGTGCCGATAATATTCCGCCGGGATCACACCGCCATCTCAGCGAAAAGGAGATCGATCGTCTTTACCGGTTGGTGGGCCTTTAAAGGAACTGCCGCTTGCAAATTACCGGTAATAATGAGAAAATAAGAATGCTTTTCCAGCGTTATCTATCGGCAGGAGTACTTTAATTAATGAAAAAAACCATGGCAGTGCGTGGCATAAGAGGAGCAACTACGGCTCCCGGCAATAATCCGGATGACATCTACCAGGCCACCAGTGAATTATTGACAGAAATGATCAGTGCAAATTCAATTCTGACAGAAGATATAGCCTCGGTTTTCTTTTCGGCCACGTCGGATCTAAACAGTGCGTTTCCAGCCAGGGCTGCCCGGGATATGGGCTGGTCCAGGGTTCCTCTTTTTTGCCATACCGAGATCGACGTCCCCGGTGCACTAAAGCAATGTATAAGAATCCTGATGCTTGTAAATACTAACCTTGCGCAAGACCATATCCGGCATATCTATCTTAAGGAAACTGTAAATTTAAGAGAACGCTAAAGCTTTAGTTCAAGATCTTCCTGTATATTATAATGGGAAAGTAAATAATGGTGTAGAATGTCAAAAAATAAAAAATACCCCAAAATTGCAATCGACGGACCTGCCGGAGCCGGAAAAAGTACCGTAGCAAGGGAAGTGTCAACCCGCCTGAATATTAAATACCTTGATACCGGGGCAATGTACAGGGCTATTACCCTGAAAGTTGTCCGCAACAATATTGATCTCGATAATCTGGAATTACTAGCTGAAGTCCTGGAACAGACCTCAATCGAAATCGGTGAAGATAAAAAGGTATTTCTTGACGGAGAAGATGTGACCGAAGAGATTCGTCAGCCTCATGTTAACGATATGGTCTCACCGGTTTCTTGTATTTCCATAGTGAGACGTCTTTTGGTGGCTATGCAGCAGGCAATTGCTGCCCAAGCAAATGGAATTATCATGGAAGGGAGAGATATTGCATCGAGAGTTATGCCCGATGCCGATTATAAAATATACCTGGATGCTGCTTTGCAGGAAAGAACCCGAAGGCGAAGCAAGGAGCAGCTGGAAAAGGGAATAGAGCTGTCAGAAAAAGAGGTTGCTTCCGAAATTTTTAATCGTGATAATATTGATTCACAAAGAGATGATTCTCCACTGACTATAGTAAATGATGCAATAATTATTGATACAACCGGAATGACTTTTGAAATGGTTGTTGATAAGATCATTGAAATTGTAAATGAAGAAATGCCCTAAACAGAGGTCAGGTGAGCAGGTTGATTTATTATTTTGGTCGTTTCGTTTTTTATATCTACCTGAATATTTTTTATCGCCTGAGAATACACGGTGTTGAGAACATTCCCAGGCGCAAACCATTTATAATCTGCTCTAACCATATAAAATGGATAGATCCTGCTACCGTTGGTGTTGCGATTCCGGCTCATTATCGCATCCGCTTTATGGCAAAAAAAGAACTTTTCAACATTTTAATTTTTTCATTTATTGTTCGTATGGCCGGCGCTTTTCCGGTTAACCGTGAGCAAGCAGATTACGGTGCAATAAAAAAAGCTTTTCAACTGCTGAAAGAAGGACATGTGCTCGGTCTTTTCCCGGAAGGTTCACGGAGTAAAGACGGTAAATTGCAAAAAGCTCAGAATGGAGCCGCACTGATTGCTGTTCGCAGTGGAATCCCTGTAGTGCCGGTTGCTATCGTCGGCCCATACCGTTTTTTAAAACCGCTGCATGTCTATATCGGGCCGCCCTTTGTATTGCCTCCACTGGTTTATGACAGTAAAGAGGACAAAAAAGCTCAGCTCGATGAAATGAGTTATGAAATAATGGGAAAGATAAGCGACTTGGTGCCTGATAAAAGGGCAATTTAAGATTATACAGATGAATGCTTTTTTCACTATCTGTGTCAATATCAAAGATCGTTTTGGAGTGATATTTTGCCGGTTATAGTAGCTGAAAAGGCTGGTTTTTGTTCAGGTGTCAGTTTTGCATTTGACCGCATTATGAAAGAGGCAAAACTGCATGGAAGAGGCTTCACCTTTGGACCGATTGTTCATAACGAAGAGGTTGTTAATTATTTAAAAAAGTATTCAATTAGCGTAGTAAAAAAACCGGAAGAAGCGGATGGAGCTTTTTTAGCTGTCCGTTCGCACGGGGTGAGCCCGCAAACATTAAAAGAGATAGAGTCGCTTAATAGGACTAAAATTATAGATTTAACCTGCCCAAGAGTCAGACGGGTGCAGGAAATTGCTGCAGAGTTGCATAAAAAAGGAATACAGGTAGTTATCTTTGGGAATGAGGAACATCCGGAAGTAAAAGGCCTGATTGGTTGGACCGGTGGTAAAGCGGTAGTGGTTTCGTCACTTGAAGAATTCAAACTGATCGAAATTGAATCGCCTTCAGCGCTCATAGCCCAGACTACAAGTAATCCTGAACAATTTAAACAAATAAAAAAGTTGTTTATGGAAAAAACCCCCGGGGATCAGGTTTACGACACACTTTGTCCTGAAACCGGGCTAAGGCAGGAAGAAGCAATAAATTTGGCACAAAGGGTTGAGGCGCTTGTGGTGGTTGGCAGTGAAACAAGTGCTAATACAAAAACCCTTTTTGAACGTTGCCTGCAGATGAAACCATCACTGCGGGTGTCGAATGCCGGGGAGTTGGATCAATCATTTTTGAGACGTTACAAAACTATTGGCGTTACCGCCGGTGCTTCAACCCCCCCCTGGACGATAAAGGAGGTAGTGGAGATTATGGAAAACGAGAATCGGAATTTAGAAAGTGAAGTACAGAAAGAAGAGCCAAAGGAAGTAAATAGTAAAGAGCTGATTGACTCAGAAACGGAAATAGAAAATGGAGTGGCGGGAGAATCCGAAAAAAATGCATTGGTCGAAGCAGAAGATGAAGTAAAAAATGAAGCGAAGGAAGAAGCTGAAAACGAAATGCCGGATCAAGTAAAGAACGAAGAACAGGAAAAAGATCAAGTTGATTTAGCGAAAGAAGAAGCTTTTGATTTCGAAGGGGAAGTGAAGATGCCCCAGGTGGGAGAACAGGTTAAAGGTAAAATCGCCCGCGTTGCTGTGGATGAAGCCTATATTGATGTCGGTTCCAAAACAGATGCTATTCTTCCTGTCGCTGAAGTCCACCTTGATGAGGAACAGACATTAGCAGATAAATTTAACCCGGAAGATGATGTTGAGGTAACAGTGATTGAAACGGATGAGCAGGAAGGTATAGTAATTGTCTCGCACAAAAGATTAGCCAGAGATAAGAGGCTAAATGAACTCGAAGATGCTCTGGAAAATCAGGAGATTCTTGAAGGAAAAGTGAAGCAGATTGTCTCTGCCGGCATAGTTGTCGATTTAGGATCCGGAATTGAAGGATTTATGCCCGGTTCACTGGTTGATACCAGGTATATACAGGACTTCAATGAGTTCAAAGATAAGGAAATCCAGTTTAAAGTTCTTGAATACGATCGCGAGAAAGGAAAACTGATCTTAAATCGCAGGAAGTTAATGGAAGAAGAAAAAAGCAAGAAAAGAGAAGAAACACTTAATTCGCTTGAAGTTGGCTCAACTGTAACCGGTACTGTAAAACGACTTACTGATTTTGGCGCGTTTGTCGATGTCGGGGGAATTGACGGGTTAGTACATATTTCCGAACTATCCTGGGAAAGAATCAGCCATCCAAAGGAAGTGCTTAAGGTTGGCGATGAAATTAAGGTTAAAGTGTTGGAAGTTCTGCCGGATAAAGAAAGGATCAGCCTCAGTGTAAGAAAAACGCTGCCTGATCCCTGGACCAGGGCAGTCGAAGATATTGAAAGCGGTCAGTTTATTTCCGGCAGGGTAACCCGCCTTGTCAATTTTGGCGCTTTTATCGAAATTAAACCGGGCGTGGAAGGCTTGGCTCATATTTCCCAGCTGGCAGAATACCATGTCAAACATCCTTCTGAAATTTTAAAAGAAGGCGAAGAAGTCGAGGTAAAGATCCTTGAAGTTAAACCAAAGGCAAAAAGGATTAGTTTAAGTCTCAAGGATGCCAGTGGAGTTAAGGTTGTTTCCGGCAGTGCTGAAGATGACGGTGCCGAAAATGGTAATGTTACCCTTGGTGACGTCTTCGGCGATTTGTTTGATCAAGAAGATTATTCACCGGAAGATAACGACCCTGAAGAAATGGCGGATGCAGACTCTGAACAAGAAGGTGACCAGGGTTAAATGCCCAGGTTAGACCGAAAAAACGACCATATATACCTGAGCATGCGTACAGCGCCGGGCCGGGCAGATTTTTCTGATCTGCATTTCATTCACAACTGTCTTCCTGATTGTAATTTTAATGATATCAATTTGAGTTCAACCTACCTGGGGCGAACACATCGTTCGCCTCTTTTTATAAATGCTATTACCGGTGGGACTAAGCTGGCCCTCAGAGTAAACGCAGCTCTGGCTTCTGTGGCAAGGGAATGCGGCCTGCCTATGGCCGTAGGTTCTCAAATGGCTGCCCTCGAAGGTAAAAGTGCGGAAAAGAGTTACAGAGTGGTTCGTTGTATTAATCCGGAAGGAGTTATCTGGGCGAATGTTGGTTCATATGCCGATCAAGGGTTGGTTCAACGAGCAATAACGATGATCAGAGCTGACGCAGTGCAAATCCACCTCAACGTACCTCAGGAACTGTTCATGATAGAAGGTGACGGCAGGTTCGGCGGGATGGTTAAGAGGATTACAGAGATAACTGCCGGAGTTAAAATTCCGGTTATTATTAAAGAAGTTGGTTTTGGCATAGCCGGTGAACAGGCCAGGGAGTTAGTTAGAGCCGGTGCTGCGGCAATTGACGTGGGAGGCAGAGGGGGAACAGACTTTCTGGAAATAGAAAGCATGCGTTCAGGAGAACAAATTCCTGTCGGCATTAAAAACTGGGGCATACCGACAGCAATAAGCCTGCTTGAAGTAATTGATGCCGCCGGGAATGAAGTTGATGTGTTTGCATCCGGCGGATTACATGCAGCTTCTGATATTGCGAAAGCACTGTCTCTCGGTGCTAAAGCGGTCGGTATGGCCGGGTACCCCTTGTATCTGCTGCTCAGAAAGGGAAGAAAAACCCTTATTAATAAAATCAATACCATAGAAAAAGAATTGCGCCTGATAATGATGATGGTCGGAGCCTCCTCAATTAAAGAGCTGCAAAAGACCCCTCTGATTATTACCGGTTTTGCTGCAGAGTGGATGCTGCGGCGGGGCCTGGATCCTTCTGCATATGCAAATCGACAATAGATCTGAGCTCAAAAACCGGAAGGATATAATTATGAATATACCGACAGGCCATTTAATTGAGAAGATATCACCCGGCTCTCCGGCAGCGGCTGCCGGAATTAAAACCGGGTGGAAGCTTTACCGGATCGACAATCAGCAGATTGGCGATATTATAGATTATAAAATTATGGAGTCCGGAGATAGCCTTAGACTCCTTCTGCAGGATAAGCAGGGTATTTTCCACAGATTAAAAATTGGGAAACCTGCAGGCTCAAACCTGGGATTGCATTTTTCGCCTCCGACTATATCGGCACTGCAAAATTGCTGCAATAGATGTATTTTTTGTTTTGTTGACCAGAACCCCGGAGGAATGCGTCAGGCTCTCTACATAAAAGACGATGACTACCGCTTATCTTTTTTATACGGCAACTTTATTACTTTGAATCGTATAACAGAATCTGAGCTCGAGCGTATAATCAGTTTACAGTTAAGCCCGCTATATGTTTCTGTTCATACCACGAATCCTGCCCTGCGACAGATAATGTTCGGTACAAAAAAAGCAAAGAAGGGTCTGCTAAACTTAAAGAAGCTTGTCAATGCCGGTATTCGGATTCATGCCCAGGTAGTTTTATGTCCCGGTTTTAATACAGGAACTGAAATGGAGCAAACTATCAAAGATCTTGGACAAATGGGACCAAACCTTTCCAGTGTTGCCCTTGTTCCTGTTGGTTTGACAGGTCACCGATCGGGGCTGGAAAGGCTAAAGCAATTTGAGCCTGAAGAAGCAGAAGAGCTGGTAGGAAAGATTAAAGCAATCCAGCTAACTTTTCTCAGGGAAAAGGAAACTCGATTTGTATTCCTGGCTGACGAATTCTATAACCTTGCCGGACTTGCAGTTCCTGAAGATAATGAGTATGAAGGATATCCTCAGCTTGAAAATGGTGTCGGTCTGACCAGGCTTTTTTTAGATGAACTGGCAATGATTAAAAAACAGCTGCCTGACGGTTTGAAAACAGCTCTTAAGATTACCATTGCCACAGGCCGTGCCGCAGAGTCAATTTTGAAACAGCTTGCCATGATTTTTGCAGAAATAGATAACCTTACTTTAAATCTGAAAACCATAGACAACAAATTTTTTGGTGAGCAGGTAACAGTATCCGGATTGTTGACCGGAGGGGACCTTTTAGCTGCCCTTGAAGGAGATGACCTGGGGGACGCGGTATTTATATCGCAGGCGCTGCTTAAAGATCAGAGCAGAAGTTTCCTTGATGACCTGGATCTAAATGAAATTGAAAAAGTACTGGCCGTACCTGTTCATGCTATAAGCGGACCCCTGGAACTGCTTTCAATGATCCGGGAGATTGGCGACTCGCATCGGTCTTTGCCAGAAGGGACACAGATCATTGACGAATAATATAATAGCCATAGTTGGACGCCCGAATGTCGGTAAATCAACATTATTCAACCGCCTCACATCAGCACGAACCGCAATTGAAGAAAAGGTTCCGGGAGTTACCAGGGATCGCCTTTATGGCATATCCGAATGGTGCGGTCGAAATTTGGTAATTATTGATACCGGAGGGATCACTTTTGGTAAAAGTGATCAACTCACGAATCAGATCCGGCGCCAGGTAGACCTGGCTGTCGAGGAGGCCCGGTTAATCATTTATTTGCTTGACGGAAGAGAAGGACTGACAGCCCTCGATGAAGAAATCGGAGAGATGCTTCGGCGCAGCGGGAAGACGGTTATTCCGGTGGTTAACAAAGTGGATTACCATGAAATGGAATCTGCTAAATATAATTTTTACCAACTCGGTTTTGGTCATCCCCTGGCTATTTCCGCTTCTCACGGCAGGGGAATAGGTGAACTGCTGGATCAAATATGCACTTTTCTGCCTTCCGAAGTTGAAGATAGTGAAATGGGAGATGAAGATGCAGTAAAAATCGCCGTTATTGGCAGGCCGAATGTTGGCAAGTCATCTATGATCAATACCCTGCTTGGTGAAGATCGGGTCATTGTTGACACTTCACCCGGCACTACCAGGGACTCAGTGGATACGAATTTTAAACATGCC
This sequence comes from Bacillota bacterium, assembly GCA_051748565.1. Lineage (GTDB taxonomy): Bacteria > Bacillota > Dethiobacteria > DTU022 > DTU022 > SKPH01. The sequence continues at coordinate 25,350 of JBNJHN010000021.1, forward strand.
GGACAAGCGTATATTTTTATAGATACTGCAGGCATGAGACGAAAAAGCAAAGTTAAAGATGCCGTTGAGTATTACAGTGTCCTGAGATCTCTGAAAGCCGTTCAGAGATCTGATCTCGCCTTGCTGCTTCTCGATGGTGAGAAAGGTATTACCGAGCAGGATCAACGGCTGGCCGGTTACGTCGATGAAGCAGGAAGAGGGTTAATCCTGGTAGTTAATAAATGGGATTTAATTAAAGACAGGGAGAAATCACGCGAGTTGTACTTGAATAACCTGAGACGTATGTTCAGTTTTGTTCCCTATGCCCAGATTGCTTTTGTGTCAGCTCTGACCGGTTGGAGGCTTGTAAAGTTATTCCCCCTGATCATGAAAACCTGGCAGGAACAGCATAAACGCATTTCGACCTCGCTTCTTAATGAGCTGCTTGAGGATGCCCTGGCCGTTAATCCCCCACCGACAGTTAAAGGGAGGAGAATCAGGATATTCTATGTAACCCAACCCGCAGTAAAACCACCGACTTTTGTATTCTTCGCCAATGAGCCTGAATTAGTCCATTTTTCTTATAAGCGTTACCTTGAAAACAGGATTCGTGAATCATTTGATTTTAGCGGCACGCCAATAATTATTAAATTTAAAAAACGCCAGCGGAGAGGGGAGTAAAATGGTATTTATTGTGCTTGTAGTCGCTTACCTGATTGGTTCATTGCCATTCGGCTATATTGCCTCCCGTATGCTCCAGCGGACTGATATCAGAAACTATGGAAGCGGTAACATCGGTGCAACCAATGTTTTAAGGGTTATGGGATGGCGTGCAGCCCTTCCGGTGTTCATCCTGGATATGCTTAAAGGGGCGGCAGCAGTATTACTGGCCAAAGCTATAAGCAGCGAGACCATAATTTATCTGTCAGCCGGGTTTTTAGCCATGATCGGCCACAGTTTACCATTGTTTCTCAAGTTTAAAGGGGGCAAAGCCGTTGCTACAGGAATAGGTGTTTTAGCAGCTGTATCCGGCTGGGTAACTTTAAGCCTGATCATTACTGCGGGCATAATTGTAGCCCTTACTCGTTATGTTTCCCTGGGATCGATAATCGGGGCAATCCTGGTTCCCCTGTTTTTCTGGTTATTTGACTATGATCTTCCATATATTTTCTTTGGACTGGCGATGGCGGTGCTTGTTGCAGCAAGACACCATGAAAACATAGGGAGATTACTAAAAGGAACAGAGTCGAAACTGGGGCAAAAGCTTTAGGCTCTTTTAATACCGGCGGGTATAGAAGAATTAATTTAATTTTATAAGGTTTTTCATCAGAAACAACTCTGCCAGATATAAATCAGCTTCACAGGGCCTGTCATGCGACTTCCATGTTGAAAGGTTGTGTTTCCATGATTAGAAAGGAATTACTGGAACTTCTGTTCGAAGCGGCAAGCATACAGCGCTGGAATGATCACATCAGGCCTGAACATTTTACTGAGCTTGATAAGCAGGCCCATAAAATGGTTTATGCTTATGTCCTGGCCAAAATTGAAGAAGCTGATCACGGTGCAGTTATAAACTGGCCCCGTTTGATTGAAGGCGGCCTCTTCGAATTTTTACACCGTGTCGTACTGACCGATATAAAGCCACCAATCTACTATAAATTGATGTCTGAAAAAGGAGATCAGCTTAATCGATGGGTCCTTGACCAGCTTAAAGACAGGGTGTCGGATCTTAAACTTAATCTTCCCTTGATGATGGAGGATTATTTTTTTACTTCGAATCACGAAAACCTTGAAAAGAAAATTTTAAAAGCAGCCCACTATCTTGCTACAAATTGGGAATTCAAAATCATCTACCGTCTGAATGAAGGATTGTACGGCCTTGAAGAAACGAGAGAAGCTATTGCCAACCAGATTGAGGAACACTATGATTTGGCAGGAGTACAGAAGCTGGCCCTTGGCAAAAAAACCAGTAATTTTCTTGATCTTGTCGGTCAACTTCGGTTTCAACAGCGCTGGGCACAATCACCTCGTGTCCCGAAAACATCCGTAATGGGTCACATGTTAATCGTGGCAATGATGAGTTACCTTTGCTCTATTGAAATTGAATCATGCCCCAGGCGGATCTATAATAACTATTTTGCCGCATTGTTTCATGATTTGCCGGAGGTGCTGACCAGGGACATTGTCTCTCCGGTTAAACGGGCAGTAGCTGGACTTGAGGGTATTATCAAGGAAATTGAATACAGGCAGCTCGAGGAGAGAATCTTCCCCCTGCTTCCGGTTGCCTGGCACGCTGAACTGAAATATTTTACAGACAATGAGTTCGCCAGTAAAATAGTTGAGGAGGGGCAAATCAGGACAGTCAGCTCCGATGAAATCAACAAGCACTACAACAGTGAAGATTTTTCGCCCTTAGATGGAGAACTGATCAAAGCCTGTGATCGATTGGCTGCTTATATAGAAACTTTCCTCTCGATTTCACATGGTATCAAATCTTACCACCTGGAAGAAGCAAACCGCCATTTATACGGCCTCTACAGCAACCAGGTTATTGCCGGAATAAATTTCGGACACCTTTATAGCTACTTTAAAATATAAAATTCTAGATAAAACGACGCCGTCCCTCTGCGTAAGCACGATAATCAGGGATATGCTTAATTACGATCATAATCGCGAGGCTCAGGCCGAAAAAAAACCAGCCCCAATGCTGGTATTGCAGCCATAATATAAACGGCATGCTCAAAGCGGCACTGCCAAAAGCAGTGTTGGTGTCCTTAAGGATTAAGGTGAGGATAACTGCGCATAGAATGGCAAATAATATACTGACCGGTGATATAACAACGAATAAACCTAAAGTTGTCGCAAGCCCTTTGCCACCCCGGAATTTCATAAATAAACTGTAATTATGACCGGCAACAGCCAAAAAGCCGCAGATAAAAACGACCGGTAAATCTCCTGAAAAAAAGAGGGCAATCAATACCGCCAAAGCTCCTTTTAGAACGTCAATCAAAACCGTAAGGATCCCGGGAACTAACCCGGCAATTCTGTAGGCATTCATGCCTCCGATATTACCTGAACCTTCCTTGCGGATATCAACTTTCTTTACAAGTCGACTAAAGAGATAAGCAGTTGGAATTGAGCCGAGTAAATAAGATAAAAGCATTAAAGGTAGATTAATTGCCATTGATATCCTTCCCTCCGGATATTTGTCTTTCTAATAAATTAACTTCAGGGGGTTTAAACTATAACAGCTTAAACAAGTCTTTTCAGGCTTATAGATTCTCCCTCTTAACTGATAATCCTGCCCTTTGAGTTTATTGACTTTTACTTGATATTGAATTAGAATTAGTTGAGATTTTATTTAACGGGGCGTGGCGCAGCTTGGTAGCGCGCTTGACTGGGGGTCAAGAGGTCGAAGGTTCAAATCCTTTCGCTCCGACCACTGTAAACAAAGGGTTTTCCGGAGACATTAGCAACCGGAAAACCCTTTAAAATGAGCTTAACGACTCAGCCTAATTTTATCAATGATAAACTAAGGCTAAATTTAACAAACATCTTGCCAGTATTGCACCAATTTATGATAAAATAAAACAGTAATGCTGTTTGCTCTTAAAAGATAATCAGATAGGAGTGGATACAATGAAAATTTTAGTATGTACTGATGGTTCGGTGCAAAGTCAGGAATCCCTGGAAGAAGCTGCCGAGATTGTAGAAGGATATAATCCTGATGATGTTGCCATAATTCATGTTTATCAGGCAAAAGATATACCTTACCTGGGGGAGTACATTTCGAAAGATCGAATTGAAAGCCTTAAAAAAACCCAGGATCAGCAGAAAGAAGAAGCAAATAATATTTTAGAACAAGCTCTGGAAATGTTTGAGAAGAAAAGCATTAAGGCCAGAACCTTCCTGGGGCAGGGGACTCCTTCTGAAGCTATTGCAAGAATAGCTTTAGAAGAAGAATTTGATATGATAGTAGTTTGCAGCAGGGGCCGTGGCGGGTTGAGAAAAATTCATCGCAAGATCAGAGATGTAGGATCTCGCCCCGGAAATAAGAAGTTCACGGTGGTACCTGCCTTATTTATGCGCCACCACTAAGACCAAGAGAAAGACAGGTCAAGTTAAGACAGGTCGAGCTTAGCTTTACAAAAGGGTATCTTTCGTATAAAATACAAAATATATCGCACAGATACTGCCTATAAAAAAACGTACTGATTGATTCAAAACGAAAGGGTGTGCCCTCTACATGAAGAAACGTGTATTTTTTGCAGTTATAATTGCCCTAATATTTATCCTTGTCTTTACATTTCCTGCACTGGCGGCTGTGTATAAATTTACCGGCACCAGCTTCTGGTACCTTGGCGATGTTTTCCATGAAAAAGAGATAGAATTTCCCGGTGGAAGTATAAACTTTCAGGTGATGGGCAGGGGTGAGGTAAGCGGTTCACATCATACCCATACCAGCACAGCAGAAGAAGTTTACGGGGAAATGCCGCAGACTAAACTTAATTTATCGGCCAGTTTCTATGGCACCACCGCACTTGATGCTGCAGAAAACGAACTGATGAGAATAATCAGTGAAATCGATCTTGGAACCAGGGCCTCGGTTCAGACCGGAGTGGAAATGAATCCCGGCGAGAGTGGCTATATCAGACAATCCGTTGCATCCAGCAATGGATCTGAAGGTGATTACTTAAAAATTACCAATCAATTCGGCAATACCGGAGGAACTACAAAAAGGGTTCTGGAAGTAGGTAACTTTGTAAATGAAAGAATGAGCGTGGTAGGGTCGGCTGAAGTCTGGGAATCTAC
>JBNJHN010000022.1:0-29150 GCA_051748565.1 Bacillota bacterium
CTAATCGGGGCAATAAACGAGCGCCTGCAGCAAGAACTGGTAAAAGAGGGTCACAAGGCGGTTTTTGTGCCTGCAACCCATAATTTTGATCAAGAAACACTGCTCAGTGACTGGTCACATCGCAGTGCTGCCTGTATAGCAGGGCTTGGAACATTTGGCCTTAATCATATGCTGATTACGGAAAGCGGGTGCTGTGGCCGCATTGGAAGCCTGGTTACAAGCCTTGAACTTGAACCAACCCGGCGTTATGACAGTGACCTCTGCCTTTACAGGGCAGACGGATCCTGCGGGCGCTGCCTGAATAAGTGTGTTAATGATGCCCTGAAAGAAAATTACCTTGATAAAAATAAATGTTATGAAATGTGCCTGGAAAATGCCGATCGCCTGAGCGACCTGGAGAGTATCGCCGATGTCTGCGGCAAATGCCTGGTCGATGTGCCCTGTTCCACCAAAATTCCGGTTAAAGAAAATTACTTAAAACCCCCTGCTGTTTAGCCGATTGACTCAAGCAGAATAACCTGCGGAGGGCCTTCAACAGCATCTTTAATCGATTCTCTGAAGGCCAGGTAATGCGGCAAACTGCGATGCTCTTCAAGGGCTTTGTCACTGGTATACTTTTCGAGGATATAGATTTCTGAAGCTCTACCCAATGGGACAAATGGATCATAGAGCAGACATTCTTTTTCTTCTTTCCGGACTACCTTGGCCATTTTAATCGTGGCTTCCGCTACTTTCTCTTCAAAACCGGGTTTTATCTTCAGCACTGCTACCAAACCGATCACCTGTCATTCCCCCTTCTATTTTATCCTAATCATTCTATAACTTGCCTATAATTCCTTCCGGGATTCTTATATCACTCAATTTAATAGAGGCCGATCAGTAAATATTTTGCACTACAAAAAATCGAACCTGTTGACAGGCTGGAACAGGTTAAATATAATATAAACAGTTGATTTAAACGTTTGATTAAAATGCAAATTTTAAATATTTGTTTTATTTAATTAATGGAGAGATACCGGCATGTTTAATTTCGGGCGATTTGTGGTCAGGTTTCGGAAGGCGATAATCGCTCTTTATCTTTTAGTGCTCATCCCTTCTGCTATCGGCTACCTGGCAACCAGTGTAAACTATGATCTTTTATCATATATGCCCGACCACCTGAATTCAAAGCAGGGCGAAGAAATTCTCGAAGAAGAATTCGCAATTTCGGGCCTCGGCCTCTTGATGGCCAGGGATAAAGCGAACTATGAAATAACCGGGCTGATCGACGAACTGGAATTAATTGCGGGAATCGATGATATTGTCTGGTTGGGTGATTACAGTGATATTTTTGTACCCCTCGATTTTATCGACCCGCAGGTTACAGAACGGTTCGTTTCAGGAGATACGGTATTACTGCAGATCAAATTCATGGAAAGTGCCCGCAGCACCGTGACAAATGCCGCGGTCGAAGATATACAGGAGCTGGTAGCCGAAGATCCGGATCTTTATTTCGGCGGCGAACCGGCCATTTTGGTAGATATGCAGACCGGTATCGACGAAGAAATATTTATCTATACGACAATTGCCGTTTTTATGATTTTGCTTGTGCTGACGCTCTCAAGCTCACATTATCTTGACCCGATTCTATTCCTTACAGCGGTTGGCGTTGCAATCATAATCAATATGGGCTCAAATATATTTCAGGGAGAAATATCTTTTCTCACGGCATCGATCGCCGCCGTCATGCAGCTGGGCATTTCACTGGACTATGCTATTTTCCTGATGCATCGCTTCGAAGAAGAGAAAGAGAAACACGGCAGCACTGAAGAGGCCATGGCTGCAACAATCAATAAAACTGCTGTAACCGTAGCAGCAAGCGCCCTGACCACTATCGGTGGTTTCGCTGCCCTGATGGTGATGCAAAACGGTATAGGCGGGGACATGGGAATAGTTTTAGGCAAAGGGATCGTTGTAAGCCTGGTCGTCACCCTGACCCTTTTACCCGGTTTAATCCTTACTTTCTATCGCTTCAACAGCCGTTACAGGCACCGTATTTTGCTGCCGTCGTTTAAACCGCTGTCGGGGCTGATTGTTAAATACAGATGGGTATTCGTCATTGTTTTCCTGGTTATCGCCATACCTGCCTACCTGGGCCAAAAGAATGTTGATTACTACTATTCAAACAGGCACTTCCTGCCGCGTGACTCACAGGCAGCAGCGGCAACAGATGCAATAATGGATCAATATGGCGCCGTTGATATTGCTTATGTGATTACACCCGACCGGGGCCGACAGCAGGAAAGCGAAATGGTTAAACTGATTAAGAATATTGAAAACGTCGATTCTGTGATGGCAATATCTGAACAGGTCGATATGGCTATACCGGATATTATAATTCCGGAAGAGGCCCTTGCTGAATTCAGGGGCGGGAAATACCGAAATATAATGGTATTTTTATCAGAAGCGGAGGATGAACAATTGCTTTTTGCCACGGTGGATCAGATCCGCGAAATGGCGGCATCTATGTCCCATGAGTATTACGTGACTGGTCCCTCTGCCTTAACCCGCGATATGGCTGCTCTTTCCCGGGCTGATGCCCCTAATGTTCTCCTGGTTTCGGTGGCAGCAATAAGCCTGATCATTGCCCTGGCCATGAAATCCCTTACCCTGCCCCTGGTTCTGGTTCTCGCTGTTCAGCTGGCGATCTGGATCAACATCAGTCTTCTGTATTTCCAGGACCAAACCGTTTCGTCGCTGACCCCGATTATTATCGGCGCCATTCAGCTCGGGGCCACGGTGGATTACGCCATTTTATATACCCTGCGCTATCGTGAAAATATTGCCCTGCTGCCGGGAAAATTCAAAGCCGCTAAAAAGACAATTGAAGATACCGGCCGCTCAATATTAACCAGCGCGTTGATTCTATTTTCAGCCACTTTTGGCATTTCATTAATTGCCGGGATAAAAACAACCAGGGAAATGACCATGCTGATCGGCAGGGGGGCCCTGATCAGCATGGTTGTCATCTTTACCCTGCTGCCGGCTTTACTGCTGATTGGTGATAAAATAATTACCCGGACTACTGCCGGCTGGACAAAAAATGGCGACACGATTTCCGGGAATGGAAAACTGCCATCAGGAGGTTTAAATAATGACTCATAAAACTATTCGTCCCATAATATCACTGCTGATTGCCCTGGTGGCTATCGGCTCCGGCATATTCTACACAGCCTTCAACAATGGCGCTGATACGGACGAAACTTATAATTTTGCTTCAATGAATAAAGGCAAAACGGATAAGTTTGTCCCGGGAGAAGAAACTCCTGCTCAAAAAAACGAAACTGTTTATGTCCTGCTCGATCATTATGGATCTGTAACCAGTCAGAATATTGTTAACCGCGTTTACGGTCAGGTTGACCCCTCGGCATCAACTGTAGTTGATTATGGTCGCTATATTTCTGTTGAAAATATGGTTGCCGCTGCTGAGCCGGTCATGGAAGAAACCCGCCTGCTCTGGGACAGCAGGCTGCTTAACGGAGAAGATCTATATTACGAAGGCATCCTTGATAAGAATCCGCCTGTCAGTGTAAACATAGCTTATTACCTGGACGGCGAACCGATCAGCGCTGCGGATTTAGCAGGTAAAAGCGGGCGCCTGGACCTGGTGATCAAAGCTAAAAATAATCTCCGCTATGAAGAACCGATCAGCTACTATGATTATGAAGGCAAATTAAGAACTGTTGAAGACACAAATTACGTTCCTTTCCTGGTCCAGGGAGAGCTGGAAGCAGATCTAAACCGTTTCTCGAATATTAATACCGGTGACGGGATTAATATAATTACCGGACAGAGCGCCAGAATAAATTTCATGATCTTCCCTTACCCGGAAGAAGAGATAACCATCAGTATGGATGGAGAAGATATTGAACTGGCAAAAATCACTTTCGTTATAAGCCCTCAGATCCCTCCCCTGCCTGATGTGGACATAGAAGATGATTTGATGGCAATGTTGAAAGGTATTTCCCTGCTCAGTGAGGGGATGAAAGAGCTTTCATCCGGCGCCGATCAGCTGCTGCAGGGTCTGACCCGGTTTCAGAATGAAAGCAGCAGCCTCTATGCAGGAATTGGCGATATGGATACTTTAATTGAAGGGTACAGGCGGCTGAGCGTACAATACAGAGCGTTAATGGACGATGCAGATTTGGCAGAAATAGCCGGAGCTTTAAGTGCCCTGCAAATACTGCTGGTGCAGGCAGACGAAATACCCGGACCGGCAATAATAACTGAAGATATCAAAATGGTGGCCGAAAATTCGGACCGGCTGGCAAAACATATTGAGGAATTTAACAGCAGCCTCGCTGCTCTGGGTAATACAAGCTTGCCGATCAGGCAGGAGGCTGAAAGATTAATTGCTGAAAATGAGCCCGGTTCAAATCTTCACCAGCTGGGGCTTATCCTGCTGGAACGGGAGGCGCAGGTTGATAAAGCGCTCTCTGAAAAGAATTTGATCGATAGAACCACCGGTGAACTGGGCACCGCTGTCGGCACTCTCAACAGTAGATGGGCCAACAGCTACGCACCGGGTTTGCAGGCCCTGCAGGAGCTCGACAATTTACTGGCAGGCGATGCAGCTGCGATGCTGGAAGAGCTGCCGGCTTTAATCGATCAGCTCTCTGGTTACGAGAGTTATTTTGAACAGATAGAGAGCGTTCTGGCCGGTTTAGACAATATGGCGGAAAACCTGGCCCTGCTGCCCGGGGCACTGGACGAACTGGCATCCGGTCAGGCGCAGCTCAGCGCCGGCTTGAGAGAATTGCGTGAGAGAGGTATTTTGGCCATGGAAAAAGGATTAATCGAAGGCATTAACGAATCTAGATTTGGTGCAGCCAAAATCGACCTGATGAAAAAACTGGCCGATGATTATAAATCATATGCCGATAACGAATATAACCGCCACAGCGAAGTCCAGTTTATCATGCAAACCGATCCAATCAGAATTAGCCAGCCATCCGGTAAGCAGCTGGAAGAGGACCCGAAATTAGAAGACAACAAATACTGGTATGCGGCTCTTTGGGCAAAGATAACTAATTTATTTTATTAAAGTGGGGTTTATTACCATGGCTGAAAATAAAACCGATACCCGTTCCCGGATCCTGGAGGCGGCCGCCGATATTATCGGCAAAGAGAGAAATTTAAACCTGACCGTAAGAGAAATTGCCAACCGGGCTGCAGTTAATATTGCCTCGATTAATTATCATTTCCAATCAAAGGAAAATCTAATTAACGAGGTTGAACTGCTGCTTATGGAAAAAATACGCTTTATCTATAAAAACCTTAATGATGATTCGTTAACTGCCCGCGAAAGGCTGATTAACTGGGGAGAAAACCTGATCAAACACCTGATTGATTACCCCGGCATAATCTATTTAATCGGCACCAGGGTTTTGGAAAGAGAAAATACCTGTATTAACCAGTATTTAACCCTGATGGAAACCGACATTGCTCCCCTGGTAAAAGAGCTGACCGGCACTGAAGATGATACCATTGCCAGTTTTAAAGTCCTTCATTTAATCTCGGGGGTAGTCTACCCCATTCTTATATTTTCCAGCACCGATGACTCCGCTGTTATTGATATTAGTGATCCGGCAACCCGCAAACTATACGTAACCTCACTAATCACAAGTATTGAAATGGCTAAAAATGTTTGACCGTTTAAATTTATCCTAATAATCTGCTTAAATCCTCATGATGTGATAACCATTGTAATAATATTAATCCTGCCTCCGCAAATTGTTAAGAGACCATTTTCTTATCCCGGTTCAGGTGAAGAATTGATTTTGTATCCGGATCGACATTGCCGTAAATAATGAAAATCAGGATCTCTTCAATAAAACCGATTATATAAATTAAAATTACCAGCCTTACAAAAAGGGTTGTATCAAACCAGAAAGAAGCAACTATGACCAAAAACACCAAAACCGCATTCATTCGTAAAATGAATGTATGCATCATAACCGGCCGTCGAAACAAGATCCCTGAAAGAATAAAAGAAAAACCGAGCAGCGAAAAAAATACAACCAGGTAGATATTGTTAGCAGCTATCGCTTCAGGCTGCAGGTAGTATAAAAAATATGCTGATGAAATATAGAAAAAGAGATCTGCCAGGGAATCAAGTTCTTTGCCGAATTTTGTAACCTGATTAAGCTTACGGGCTGCAATCCCATCAAACAAGTCAGTAGAGCCTACCAGTATATATGTAATCAAAAATAGCTCGTTATAGCCATAACGCAAAAGCAGGTAGAGGCCCGGAAGGAATAATACTCTGGATAAAGATAACAGATTGGGCAGGGTTAACCTTACAGCCATAACTTATCCTCCTCGTAAACCAGTCGGTTAATGATAACACAAGTTCATTTTATAAGAAACTGAAGTTATCAACATCAAAAAGACCGCGATCGGTTATTTTTAGGGAAGGAATTACCGGTAGAGCCAGAAAAGAAAGGGTCAGAAACGGCTGGGGCAGGCTGACACCGAGTTCCCTGGCCGCCGCCAGAAGCTTCTCCATCCCCAAGGCCACAATACCGGCAGGCTCGGAAGTCATCAGCCCTGCCACTGGCAGAGGCAGGCAGGCTTTGATCCGACTACTGCCATCAACGACAATAAATCCTCCTCCGACTCTGGCTAATTCATTTACTGCAGTGGCCATTGCCTTCCCTTCAACCCCTGCCACAATTATATTGTGGGAATCGTGGGCTACGCTGGATGCAATAGCTCCCTGTTTCAGACCAATTCCCTGCACAAGTCCTGCTGCAAGACGGCCGCTGGCCTTATGCCTTTCAATTATAGCGATCCTGTTAATACCGGTTTGAGAGCCTGCTTTTATCGTACCATCGCTGTTGCAGGAAACTTTCAGGAATAATTTTTCTGTTGTCAGCTGCCCTGGCATTACCCCGATTACCGCTGTATTCCCTTCAGGCAAACTCAGGCTAAAATCCTGTTCACTAACCGCTCGCGCTATTTTTACCGACTGCAGAGCCGACTGCGGCGGCTTGTACGCCGGGATAGGAGAAGTTAACCGGCCTTCACGTGCCACGACTCGACCGTCTTTCACCACCAGGCTAACCTTAAAACTTCTTAAATCTTCAAAAGCAACCAGATCGGCCCGGAAAGCGGGCGCCAGTGCACCGCGCTCGTAAAGCCTGTAGTGCCTGGCCGGGTTAATGGTTGCTATCTTGATCATCTGGAATGGATCTCCGCCCAGGGAGACCGCTGTTTTAAGCAGTTCGTCAAGATGTCCCTTGCCAAGCAATTCACCCGCCTCACGATCGTCACTACCAAACATGAAAGCATGGGCAGTTGCACTGTTAACCAGCGGGAGCAGTTCTTCCAGGCTCGAAGAGGCTGAACCGTGTCTGATAATTATTTTCATACCGCACTGCAGCTTCTCCAGGGCTTCTTCAGCGGAAATGCATTCATGATCTGTGGTAATACCGGCACTAAGATAGGCCTGTAAGCCGGTACCGCCGACTGCAGGTACATGACCGTCAATCACCTTCCCGGCACTATGAGCAGCTATTATTTTCGCCAGCACTTCCTGTTCTCCGTCCAATAGACCCGGGTAGTTCATCATCTCACCCAGACCAACCACACGCGGCTCTTTAAGCAGATGGGCTGCCTGTTCCGCATTTAATTCTGCGCCCGCTGTCTCCAAAGCCGTCGCAGGCACACATGACGGAACAGTAAAGAAAAAATTACAGGGCAATCCTTCAGCTGCATCCAGCATCAGGTTAACACCACCGACGCCCAAAACATTGGCAATTTCATGCGGATCATTGATCACACATGTTGTGCCGTGAGCTACAAGAACCCGAGCCAATTCCGGTGGAAGCAGGAGAGTGCTTTCGATATGAAGGTGGGCGTCAATCAGACCGGGGGCCAGGTATTTACCATCCAGGTCAATTATTTCTTTTCCTTCTCTATACTCACTTCCAATGGCAGCTATCAGACCATCCTGTACAGCAAGGTTAGCCACAGTAATTTCACTACTGAAAATATTGACAATGCGCCCGTTTTTGAGAAGCAGATCGGCAGGTTGTTCACCTTTTGCTACAGCCAGACGGTTACGCATTTCCGTAAAAAAAGCCTCTTCGCTTTTTTTCATATTGATTGCCTCCAATTAATTTACAGTTTACCTCGTTTGATATATTCCCTGTCGGAAGCTGCTCTTCCTTTTTGGATAAGGAACCGTTTCTGCTTTTCTATTGTCAAAGTTATTGCAGGATGAAACCAGGGGGGTAATATAAATGCGCTGTTCAAAACTTAGGGTAATGAGCGGCCTTATGTGCCTGTTACTAGTAGCTTTGATAGTGTGGGGAGGATGCACCATATTTGATACCGGCGGAGGATTGGCCGCACCGGTAGAAGAAGTGGATGATCGGCTTGTTACTGCCAATAATGACTTCGGTTTCAAACTATTTCGGGAAATTGCAGGCGGCAAGACCGGTGATAATACATTCATTTCACCATCCAGTATTCTTACAGTCCTGTCAATGACTTACAACGGGGCCGAAGAAGAAACCCGCTCAGCAATGCAGGAGACCCTTATGTTACAGGGCATGTCAATAGAGGAAATCAATGCTGCTTTCGCAGACCTGCTTACGATTCTGGAAAACCCCGATCCGGAAGTGGAGCTGGCCGTAGCAAATTCAATATGGATCCGTGCAGGGGTCGATTTAAAAGAAGATTTCCTGGAGCGAAACCGTAATTATTACGAAGCAGAAATAGCTGAAATAGATTTTAGCAGCGAGGAAGCCGCTGACCTTATCAATGCATGGGTAAAAACGAAAACAGGAGATAAGATAGAAGAGATTGTGGAAGCACCTATTTCACAGGAGACAATAATGTTTCTTATCAATGCCATCTATTTTAAAGGTGAATGGTCTGAACCATTTGACACGGAACTTACCCGTGATATGCCTTTTAATCTGCCTGACGGCAGTCAGAAGAAGCATCCTTTCATGTTCCGAAAGTTCGATTTTCGCTACCTGGAAAATGATCTTTTCCAGGCAGTAAGCCTGCCCTATGGCAGGAATGAAAGAGTCAGTATGTATATTTTCCTGCCTGCTGAAGGGATTGAAATGGAAGAACTTTATGGAGATATAAACGCAAAAACCTGGAAAAATTGGCTTAACTCGTTCCGGGTTATGGAAGGAGAAGTTGGACTGCCCCGTTTCGAATTTGCTTTTGAAATTTCTTTAAATGAGATATTGAAAGCTCTGGGTATGGGCATCGCTTTTGACGATGAAGCAGCTGATTTCAGCGGCATCCATCCAATTCCTCCGCGCCTCTACATTAGTGAAGTCAAACATAAAACTTTCATTGCAGTAAATGAAGAAGGGACTGAAGCCGCGGCTGCAACTTCGGTTGAAATTGCTGTAACGGCAATGCCTGAGAGTTTTACGATGATAGCTGACAGACCCTTTTTCTTTGCCATCGCTGATGACATGACCGGGACAATTCTCTTTATGGGTTCTGTAAACGAACCTTTATAAATCTGAATCCCGGCTGCCGGGCGAAAAAACTGAGATCAATATAAAACCTCCTGGTGGAGATAAAAAGTGGAGCCCTCCAACCATATGCGGCAGGGCTGCCGCAATAATTATCTCAATATTGAGTGGATCTCACCACCACAATACTTGACAGGAAAACGCATATGCTGTTATAATATATGCAATTTAAGGCATATGTAAGCAAGGAGGTAAAATATGGAAGATTATTTAAAAACTCTTAAAGGCTTATCGGAAAAAACCAGGATCCGTATTTTGGTGCTTTTACACCAGGCCAGTGAGATTTGTGTCAGCGATATAGTTGATGCTCTTCAGGAGAATCAGTATAAGGTGTCACGCCACTTAAAAGTATTGCATGAAGCAAAACTTGTTACAAGTATCAGAAAAGGTCGCTGGATCTATTATCAGTTAAATCAAAACCAGTTTCACTTTAATGATACTCTTTTAAACGCGGTTAAACATATTTCTTCCAGGGTAATCAGTGAAGACCTGCACAGATTACAGCAAAAACTATCAAGCAGGGGAACCAAACAATGCAGTGCTGATTCCGGCATTACCAACAAATAATTCTGCAGCCAAATATCAAAAATTCCACATCTTAAAATGAGCATCAGAAAATAATTTCACTCATTCAACCGAGAGGCAAGAAGGCCACCGGTAAGCACCACTTTAACGGAATGGCAGATTAAACATCGCGAATTTGAGGAGGAATGTTTTATGATGCCGAATAGCATTGAAACAGGCAAACGGTTTTTTGGCGAGAAATTGTATGAGAAAATGATCGGATACATGAAGAAAGATCCCGAAAAAAATCTTGACAGGATCGTCGATTTAATCGAAAAAACCCCGGTAGCTGCACACCATAAAGAATACACCCGAATGATCAGAGATCATATTAAGGAAAACCCGGCAACAAGGGAATACATCGAGCGTTTAATCAGCGAACTGGATGAAAATATCCACAATCATTTCTTTGTGAATTTGATTGTCAACGCTTCTCTGGTTGGGCTGCCCAGGCAAATGTCTGCATCGAAAGCATTGGGCTGTAGCGTCCCTTATACTATTCTTATCGACCCAACCAGCAAATGTAATCTGAAATGTAAAGGCTGCTGGGCCGGTGCATATGATAAGCATGACAGCCTTAGCTTTGATGAAGTGGATCGGATTGTAAGGGAAGCAAAAGAACTGGGTATTTATTTTATTGTCATGTCCGGAGGAGAACCTACTGTCTGGCCACATCTCTCGGAATTATGCCGCAAACATAGTGATGTGGCTTTCATGATGTATACCAACGGAACGCTCATCGATGAAAACACGGCAAGTTGGATGCGCGAAGCTGGCAATATAAGCCCTGCGTTCAGCCTTGAGGGTGGTCGCGATACGACCGATCGGCGCCGCGGCAAAGGAGTATACGATCGGATCATGAAGGCTATGGATTACTTGAGTGAAAATGGAGTTGCCTTCGGTTTCAGCGTCACAGCCACAACAGAAAATTGTGAAGAAATCCTTGCAGATGATTTTATCGACCTGATGATCGAAAAAGGAGCTATATATGGCTGGTCATTTCACTATATCCCCATTGGCAGTAACCCTGATTTTTCATTAATGCTGCGTCCTGAACAGCGCGCTGCAATGGCTGAAAGAGTACGCTATATTCGCGAAAACAAGCCTATCCTGGTCGCTGATTTCTGGAACGACGGGGAGCTAACCCACGGCTGCATTGCAGGAGGCAGGCGCTATTTCCATATAAACGCCCGCGGTGATGTTGAACCATGTGCTTTTGTGCATTTTGCAGCAGAAAACATTAAGGGCAAATCACTGAAAGAAGTTCTGCGCAATCCGCTTTTTAAAGCTTACCAGGAAAACCAGCCTTTCAGCGAAAACATGCTGCGGCCCTGCCCGTTGATTGACCTTCCGGAAAAGCTGCGGTCAATGGTTGATAAAACCGATGTTTTGCCTACCCATGAAGGCGCCGATACAATTTTATATGGTCACCCTGCCCGGCAGATGGACGAAATCGCAGCGGCCTGGAAAGGAAAAGCCGACAACAAATGGGCGCAGTGGCAGGAAGCAAAGAATAAAAAGGAAACAGAAGAAGCCTTAATTACCTGATAACAGGGACGGAGATAATTGGCATGGGCATTGAAACTGGCAAAAAACAGATTGGATGGATCTGCACTTATGTTCCGGAGGAGCTTATTCATGCTGCCGGATTTAATCCAATCCGCCTGCTTCCCGGTTCTGATAATGGAGAAATAGACGTTGGAGATCTCCTGCCTTCAAGTATCTGCCCTTTTACCCGCCAAATCCTGGGTAATATCAGAAGTGAAACTTACAGTAATTTGGAAGGCATCGTAATTGCACAATCATGCAATGCTATGCTGCATCTTTATAATGCGTTAAAGGAAGATTACGGCGGTTTTGTTTACCTTATGGACGTACCACGCAAGCAGGATCAAGAAGCCGTTTCTTTTTTTACTGAAGAACTCGAATCTTTTCTGGCTTTCCTTAACAGCAGCCATAGGTCGATGGACAGCAATGATTTAATTGATTCAATCATTCTTTACAATCGCAAAATAAAACTGATCGAGCAATTGCTGGACATTTTTTTTACATTCCCTGACCAGCAATTCTATAAAGGTATCCACGGTATGGCTGAGGAAGCTTCCTCGATCACCCCGACAGATTTTATTGAAAAAGCTGAAGTTATTCTAAACAGCAATACCACAACCCGGGATAAAAAATGGGATGGTGAACCTTCAATACTGCTCACCGGGGGGGTTGCTTCCCGTAATCTTTTTGAGATGCTTGACAGGTTGGCAAGAACAGCACAGTTCAGACTTTACCCGGAAAACTGTACAGGAATACGCTACCTTTTCAGGCCTCCGATTGACTGTTCAGGGCTGCATACGTCAGACAAAAAAACGATACTTAATCGAATTTCCTTCAATTATCTCAGCAAACCTCCCTGCTCCCGTATGCTGGATTATAAAATCAGGGTAAGATTCTATAACGACCTGTTTGAAAAACTGGAGGTTAAAGCAGTAATATATCATGACCTCATGTTTTGCGACCTTTGTCATTACGATTACCTTTTAATCAAAGATTTGCTGGAACAAAGGGAAATTCCCCTTCTCAAGATTAAAACAGAGCTGGGCCACGAGGATTCAGGGCAACTTAAAACCCGGGTGGAAGCATTTTTGGAAATTATCAATGAAAGGAAAACCGATGCAAACACAAAAAATTTTTCGCGAAAAATTGAAAGGCAAAATCAGCCGAAACTTACTGGCTTCACCATACACTTATCAACTGGCAAAAGAAATTTTTATTCGCAAAGGAACATATGATTTTAAAGCAAAAAAAATTCTTACTGCAATGGCTCTTGATCAGGCTGCACAGGCATACCGGTATAAAGAAAAAGTAAACTGGACCACAGCATTTTTCCCCAATGAAATGCTTTATCTTTTCGACCTGGTACCTTTTGCTCCTGAAGTAGCAGCAGGTGCTGCAGCAGCATTTGAATTGACGCCTGAATTGCTGCAGGAAGCTGAAAACATAGGTCTTTCATCAGACTGCTGTTCCTTCCACCGCTGCGCCGCAGCAGGAGCAGTCCTCGACTACTTCCCCCTGCCGAAATTTCTTACTGCCAGCGCCCATTTATGTGACGGCGCTTCCCGCCTTTTTCAATACATGGCTGAACGCTATAAGCGCCCGCTTTACTTTTTGGATGTTCCATCCAAAAATAACAGCAATTCAGTCAGGTATGTTGCCGCCCAATTAGAACAAATTGCCGAAATTCTTGAGCGGCAAACAGGGACCACTCTGACTGCAGAACGGATTAACAAAGTGTTCGAAAATGTTAATGAGGCCCGCCGTTATCAAATCGAAGTTAACCGGATCAGACAAAATGGAAAGCCGCCACTTAGCGGTGAAGAAGGGCTCGGTTTCGTATATCTCTTGTTCCTCGGTTCAGGTCATCCACAAACAGTAAAAATATGGAGAAGCCTGGCCGAAGAGTTGAGGAGAGAAATTCACGTAGGAACTGAACTTAATCTGCATAAAAATGAAAACCGGATCCGTTTGATCTGGCTTCATCTCCGTCCTTATCATTCTTCGGAATTAATTTCATATCTGGAAAAAGAACTGGGTTCCAGTATTGTAATGGAAGAGGTTAATTTTGTTTACTGGCCGCCCCTGGATCCAAAAAAACCGTTTGAAAGCCTGGCTCGAAAAATCCTGGCAAACCCCGGTCTGGGCCCACTAAATCGGCGGTTCGATTCGATAGAGAAAATGGTGACCGACTACAACGCTTACGGAGTTGTCCACTTTTCTCACTGGGGCTGCCGTCAATCCGTGGGGGGAACCCCATTATTAAAGAAATACCTGAAGAAGAAGCAAATTCCCTTTCTCTCGCTTGATGGTGATTGCATTGACGGGTCCAGTTTTCCGTGGGGCCAGGCCCGCACCCGTATTGACAGTTTCTGCGAACTTTTACAACATTAAATAATAATTCTCCCTTCTGCAATACAAGATTGATCAATACTGAAGGGAATCCGGCGCCAGGGCCATATCCATCAGGTAGGCATAGCTGAAATTCGGTTCCAGCAGCATTTCCCTGATAGGGGCAATGTCACTTGCCCTCCGGATTAAACTAAGGTAGATCCCGGCACAGTTTATATCGCCGGTCAGGCGAAAACCAACCAGGCGGTTATCATTCACCCACAATTTGCGCAGGCAGCCATTGTGGCGAACTCGAAGTTCATCTCCCTCCATCATCCCGGCGGCTATAACCGGTATGCCCAGGTGTTTCAGGCTGTTCATGCTGTCTGAACCGCTGTAGGTGATATCTTGTTCCAGGATATTGCGGCCTACCACATTACCCTGGGCTACAGCATTAGGATAGTTGGCGTGGGCATAACGCTTCCCACTGATTCGATCGATTGTTTCGGCAATATCTCCAGCAGCGTAAATTTCGGGAAAATTAGTACACAACCGATCATCAACCAGTACACCCCAGTCAGTTTCGATTCCCGACTCACTGAGGAGTTCAATGTTCGGTTTTAAACCCGTAGCGGCAACAAGCAGATCGGCCCTGTGCTCCTTTCCTGAGCGCATCAGGACAGATTCAGCTTTCTTAATACCGCTGAAGGCAATAGCGTCGGCATCATCACCCCGGAGAATTCTAATGCCCCGCTCCTCAAGCATCTCGAGCACCAACTGTGATGTTTCGGGATCTAACATCTCGCGCATTACCCGCGAACGGACGAGCATCTTTACCTCTAATCCCATCGCCTGCAAAAGCAGCGCAATTTCAACTCCGATAAAACCTGCTCCGACAATTAAAGCTGATTTAACTTCTCTGCTGCGGACCAGGCCAAGAAGCTTTTCTCCTGCCTGAAGCGATTTAAAATTGTGGATACCGTCTTTGTCGGAGCCATCAATCGGAGCATAGAGCCGGCTGCCCGCTGCGATGACAAGTTTGTCATATGAAAGCTTTTGACCACCTGCCAAAATTACCAGGCGCCGCTGTGGATCTATTTCAAGTACGCATTCTCCTGAACGGTAATCAAGCCTGAAGCTCTTTGGAAAATCCTCACCTTTCCAAAAGTGAACTGCCTTACCGGTCAGGAAATACTCGGCCATGGCCGGCGGCGAGTAAGGGGGGTACGGTTCGCCGGAAAGCATAACAATTTCACATTGATCATCAAGCATGCGCAGTGTTTCGGCCACTGTCACACCGGCCGGACCGGCGCCGATAATGACAACTTTAAACATTATAGTGCTACCTCCTTTACCCTGTCGTGAAAAAAAGCCGTTTGACTCAGGGCATAGGGATGCTTTCCGGTTCGACAGAAGGCAGGCCCAGGCCATTACGTTTCATCTCAATATGCCTGCGAATCAATACAGCAGCCTTTTCCGGATCCGGCTCTACCGCAAAAGTAGCGCCGACCACTTCATCGAGTCCTTTAGCAAGCAGGTTGACCACGCTGGGGCTGCCAAAGATCGGCGGCTGCACTCCTAACACCGTGTAAATGCCCGAAGCGACTACATAAGTGCCGATAGAGACTGCTTTTTCTGAATACCATTCCGGAGCAGCACCTGCCAGCGGCAGTTTGTCTATATCTGTCCCGAGGAAATTGGCCAGGGCTGCTGCCAGGACCAGGATGCGGGTGTTGTCGACACATGAGCCCATGTGCAGGACAGGAGGAACTCCGAGCGCTTTGCATATTTCTTTCAATCCACTGCCGGCCTGCCCGGCAGCTTCCGGCATCATGAAGCCCGCCTTACCATTGGCAACAGCGCTGCAGCCAGTTACTACCACCAGGATATCATTTTCGATCAGACGGCGGGCAAGAGTTACATGCCCGTAATCATGCTTGATTTTTGGATTGTTACAGCCGACCACAGCAGCAGCACCGCGGATTTTACCGGTCTTAATCGCATCAACCAGCGGTTCCGGGCTGCCTCCGAGCGCACCGACTATCGCTTCAACAGAGAATCCGGCCATCATTTCCGTGGGCGTATCGGGAATACGCACACGATCGGAAATTCGGTTAGCGTAGTTTTCCACACCGAGGCGTACAATCTGCCTGCCTATTTCCAATCCCCGCTTAGGGTCAAAAGAAATGTGCGTAGCCCCGGTAAATTTAGCTTTGTCGAAAGTGGAGATAATTTTGGTATGGAAACATTTGGAGACCTCGACTACCGAAGGCATAATGCACTGGTAATCGACGAGCATGGCTTCGAGGGCGCCTGTCATGATTGCCAGCTCCTGGATCAGGTGGTTGCCGGCCATGGGAATGCCGCGCCGCATCTGCAGCTCGTTACCGGTACAGCAGAGACCCACCAGGTTTATACCCTTCGCACCATGCTGCTCTGCCAGCTCCTTCAGTTCAGGATCCATAGCCGCCTGTACAATAACATCAGAAAGCATCGGGTTGTGACCGTGCAGGGCGATGTTGACCATATCAGGTTTTAACACCCCAAGGTTAGCTTTGGAAGCAATTGGGGACGGGGTTCCGAAAAGAATATCCGAAACCTCAGTAGCAATCATCGACCCGCCCCAACCATCGGAAAGGCTGGTGCGCAATGCGTGCAGCAATATGTTCACATAGTCATTATCTACCCCCATGTGAGTCCGGTGCAAAACCTCCACATTTTCACGATCGATTCCCCGCGGAGTAATACCCAGTTTAGCCCACAACTCCCTGCGGGATTGCGGCACTCTCTTCAGGAAAGTAATCTCTTCCTTACGCGTCCCGAAATCTTCCATCATCTCCCAGGCCAGTTCCCTGGCAATGACCTGAATGCTTTTTCCATCAGTTGCAATATCGTATTCTGCGGCAATCCGCTTCAATTTCTCTTCATCATTAACCCGGTAAGACTCTGTATCGCCTGCTCCGACATGATAAAGAGCCTCCAGAATATCGCGTCCATGGTCAGAATGAGCTGAAGCTCCGGCAGCAATAGTCCGGGCCAGGTTACGGGCGACGATTACATCGGCATCGGCACCACAAACTCCTTTCTGTGGCCCTTCCCCGAAGGGGTCGACACGGCAGGGACCCATAGCACAGTTACGGCAGCTCAATCCCAGAGAACAGTAACCGCACTGGGGCTCCTGGGCATGCAGTCGGTTCCATACCGTTTCAATATTTTCCTCATCAGCGTAGCGCAGAATTTTCTGCGCATCTTTAGCAATACTCCAATCTTGATAATGGGAAGACATTTTGTACCTCCTCACAGCAAATTTTTATGCAATTTAGGGGTAGGACAAATCAACGATCGGTTAATTTTGAAACTTTCTCCCCCCAATCACGCCATGCTTCAAAATTCTCCGGCAGGTGGGACGGTTCGGGAGGCACAGAAGCAGCGGCTACAGAGACGGACCGGGCCAGCCGTGAACCGGCTATCCTTGTTAATTCGTTGATATCGCCAAAGATTAGAGCATTTACTTTGCAGATCTCTACACATGCCGGCTCGAGTCCTTTTTTTTGCCGCTCAACACAGTGATCACACTTAAGGGCAACCACCTTGTCTTTCAATGCCTCATAAGTATCATAGTAGCGAATCACGTCAAAAGGGCAGACCATAGCACACATGGCGCAGCTGATACACTTCTCTCCGTCGATCAGGACAATTTCGTCGTTGTCGGTTCGACTAATCGCCGCTGTAGGGCATACAGCCATACAGGGGGCGGGGTCGCAATGTCTGCATTTATTGGGGAAAGAAGAGTTCAGGTAGATTCCCGGACCCACATATATGCGCGGCCTCGGTTTGGGATTCTCGGATACTGCTTCGTAGAGGTTTTTACTTTGCGAGTGTTCAACAGCACAGGCAACTTCACATTGCTTACAACCAACACATCTCTCCGGTTGCACAAAAACCGTTTTCATTCATCTACCTCCTTATGCTCTTTTATGAGCCTGCTTAATCCAAGCAGCATTTACGCCGCTTATCACTTAAGGCGGTAGTTGTAAAAATAACTACGGTTATATGGCTCCCTCATTACTGTGTTCGCCTGCTTTGAAAATAGCAGAAAATTCGACTCGAGTCAAGAATAAATAATATATATTCAAAAGAGAAGAATAATTTACAAAATGAGTGGAATAACAATTTTAAAGAGTGGGATTGACTTTTACTTCTTAGACCAGCTTGCAATATATTGCAACCCGGAAATTTCAGGAGCAGGACTGTATTTCTTCCACCGGCCCGCCCGGTCATATTCTCGGGCAGCTATCTCAAAATGGCACATGGCGATACCCATATCGATGTTCTGAATTCTTATTTTGCCCAATATACGGTTATAGATTCTATTTTCTTTGAGATAAAGATGAAAGATTCCATTATTATCTTTCAAAATACGCCATGGCTGACGGTTAGACGCTGAAGGGCCGATACGGACGGCATCCAGAGCTTCCCTGTAATCACCTGTATCTTCTTCTGCCAGCGGTGTAATACCATTTTCTTCAAAGAAAAGTTCAGACCACGGCCTGCGTTTTTTTGAGTTGGCACCGTATTGGAACATACGGCCCATGGTGGAGAGCTCTTTTGCCGGGTAACCAAGCGGAGCAATCGCCGGCAGCAGTTCATCTTTAGCAAGCTCCATTTTCGAGGCAAAAGCGCTGCGCTTGAAAGTCCCGGCCAGCCAACAGGTGCCAAGTCCAAGAGCGGTAGCTTTCAAAATAACCTTTTCCATACAGTAGCCAAAGTCTTCAAATTTACCGCTTCCTTCTATGACTGCACCCAACAGATAAAGATGTGCACCTTTGATTACCCCATAAGTCCCCAGGCGCCTTAGATCTTTACTACTTAGCGGCTCAAGATCAAGCAGCTGAAATCGAACCATATTCCCGAATGGCCCGGAGCTCACTGACATGCAGAAACCGTCAAGTTCGCTGCGAACTGACTCACTCAAAGGCCTGCTGTCATAACTGCGGACAGATATTCTTTTTTTAATTGCTTCCAATTCATCCATATCTATTTATACACTCATTTCAAGCGCAATGCTAAATAAACATACTGTTACCGGACCTGAAAACAGCATCACCGAAAGCACCTCCGAATGCTGAATGATGAATATGCATCAGTCAGGTTAAGGCATTCAGGCCTGTTTAAAAGAGCTAATTTAGGTGGGAAGGAAAAACCTAAGCTTCTTCCTGTTTTAGCATACTGACGATTAAGGCGATAACCAGACCGATACCAAAACCGCCAATAAGGCCGTTTGTCCCAAAATAGATCACCCCGATCAGGGGGAATACGGTGAATCCGATAACAACAAAAATCAAGAATACCGGTTTAACTCCAAAAATAACACTTCACCCTTTCAGTTTATAATACTTGCAGACAAAATAAATAATTGGCTTGCTACCTATTGCTTAACACTTTTAATTAATCATTTCCACAAGGTAAATGCCTTATTCAGGGAAAGAGGCATAACCGGGGATGGGATATGAGGTATTGATAATATTTTATACAATAACAAGCTAAAAGGCAAAGCTGCCTGGGCTTGTGAAAAATTGCTACAAGCTGATTAAACGTAATTAAAGGCTGCTTTTAAAGAAATCCGTTCACTATCTTGACCAGGGAATATATCAGCAGATAAGAACAAAATTAATCTACCGGGAAGGATTATCACAATATGCAGTATAATTATCCTCTATAACTTAATTATGCCGGTTTAAAAATTTACCGATCAAAGCTGTGAGGGGAGATAATTATGCAGGTTAGCTCCGAAATAGTCGGGAAAAAACTGAAGGTATTTAATGCCGTTCTCACCCAGAGACAGGTAAATAATTATGCTGCTGCCATCGGCGACATAAACCCATTTTACCTCGATGACGAAAGAAAAGTCGGCTTAATCGCTCCACCTACACTTGCTGCTGCCGTAACCTGGCCAATCATTCAAAATATTTACGATTATATCGACCTGGGCTACCCACCAGAAATTCTGTTCCAACTTGTTCATTACTCTGAGCAACTAATTATTTATCGCCCAATGCATCCGGACGATAAAATAACCATAAATGGTGAAGTGGCTGCAGTTATTCCCGAGAAAAGAGGCACTCATGTAATTTTCAAGCTGCCCGCTGTGGATGACAGGGGAAAGCCCCTTTTTACAGAGTATATCGGCGGGATGCTGCGGGGAGTTGAATGTGCAGACAAGGGCCGCGGGTTAGAAAACATCCCTCTCCTTCCTGTCCCGCCAGGAAATGAAGAGCCCGTCTGGGAAGTGCCGCTGCCGATTACCCGGGAAGCATGTTATATTTATGAAGGGTGTGCCAATGTTCCATTCCCAATTCACACTTCACCTGCATTCGCCCGAAGTATGGGCATGCCTGATATTATTTATTTCGGCATCGCCACCCTTGCCCACGCAGTGCGCGAACTGGTCAACCGGGAAACAGGATCAGATCCTTCCGGAATCAAGACGATAGCCTGCCGGTTTCGCGGCATGGTTCTACCCAACAGTTTTATTCGTATCCAGTTAATCAAGCGGCAAAGCGATCCAGAGGGAAAATCTCTATTTTTCAGGGTCCTTAACCAGGAAGGACGGGAAGCAGTCAGCAATGGATTTATGAAGGTTAGCCCTTAACTTCAAGCTCTGTTTCAACCTGAACATAAATGCAGGATAACTTATGAGAAGGTAGAATTAGAGAAACAACAAGGCTAACAATTGTTATAATGAGAGAATATTTTTTACTGGAGGGAAAACATTGAGCACCAATGATTGGAAACTGCCTTTGCTCAATTCGTATATCGAAAAATGGGCAAAAGAAACACCGGATAAACCGGCACTGATTCAACATGAAGATGATAAAACCATTACTTACAAAAAATTTGATTCCCTGGTCGACTATTTTGCCCTTCGTTTGCTCGATATGGGCATAAAAAAGGGCGATCGCGTCGCAACAATGTTAGTCTTAATCCCGGAGCACGTTTTATTGATGTACGCCTGTTTTAAAATAGGAGCAATTGTTGCTCCACTGGATGTAAGGCTGAAAGAGATGGAAGTGGTCCGTGATATTGATAAAATCAAGCCTAAGGCATTTTTCTTCCTCGGTAAAACTCCGGTTATCGATTTTCGCGAAATGGGTAAAGCTGTCCGTGATAATTGCCCTTATGTTGACCACCTGGTTCAGTTTACCGCCGACCCCAAGCCGGGCGAGCTGCTGGATGGCGCCATATCAATCACCGATATGATGTCCAAAGGCAAATTAATCGGCCTGAAACTAAAAAATATATTCACCCGCCTGCTTGAAAAAACTTACGCCAGGGTCGATACTAAAACACCCGCCCTGATTATTTTTACCACGGGTACCACCGGTGAACCGAAACCGGCAGTAATGTGCCACGAAAATATCATCATTCAAAATGAGATTCTAAACAGGGGAATCGAACTGAACGGAAACGACATGATCATGCTTGTAAACCTTCCGCCGAGCCATGTCGGCTGTGTTACAGAGCAACTGATGACTACTCTCTATTTGGGTGGTACAGCGATTATCTTACGTATATTTGATCCCAAACTAACCCTTGATGCCATCGAAAAGCGAAAGATAGGCATATTTGGTCAAATCCCAACTCAGTTCCGTATTGAGTGGGGCCTTCCTGAATATGGAAATTACGATTTAAGCAGTCTTGTGTACGCTATATACGGAGGTTCCGCTGTCGATACGGTTTTTTTAAAACAACTTTCAAAAATGGCACCCAACTTCGGCACCGGAATCGGCATGACCGAGACGGCAGGCTTCTACACATTTACCCCGAAAGGGATCTCGGTTGAAGAAATGGCCGGTCAGGTCGGCATGGCTTTTGAAGATCTTGCTCCGGTCAGTATCCGTAAACCGGTCCTGGCAGACGGAACAGCGGGAGACGAATTGGCCGACGGTGAAATCGGGGAAATCTGCGTTAGCGGGCCGATCGTATTCCAGGGTTACTACGATCTGCCTGAAGAAACCGACCGGGCCATTACCCGCGACGGCTGGCTCTATACCGGTGATATCGGTTTTTTCAAAGATATGGGTACCTACAAAGCATTATACCTTGCCGGCCGACAAAAATTTGTAATTAAGCAAAAAGGGTTCCAGGTGTTTCCTGATGAAGTGCAGGATTTTATTGCCTCACATCCCAGGGTTGATGTTGTTGATGTTGTTGGAGTTAAGCATAATATTTTCGATGAGGGTATTTTCGCATTTGTACGACCAAAGAAGGGTGAAAAACTTACAATAGAAGATATCATGCAACATTGCCAGGACATTGCATCTTATAAAAGGCCCCAGCATGTTGAAATCTGGCCTGAAGATAAAGATTTTCCCCTGACCAGAGTGGCCAAAATTGATAAAAAGGAGCTGAAAATAGCGGCCGAAATAATTGTCGAAGAATTGCGCAATCAGGGCCGGTGGGACGCGAAATAATAATAAAAGATAAAATAAATCGACACCAGCCATCCGCTTTTGATCCTCAGAGGATATCTTTTTAGTTACTCTTGCAGGTTAGTTGCACCATGACTTCTAAGTAATGCCCGCATCCCGTCAGTAATCCGTACTTCCCCATCCGGCATAACCCAAAGAGCTTCAAAATTTTCAAGACTTTCTATCAAAGCCAGGCTTTCTGCAAAAGGAATAAGAAAAAGGGCAGTAGAAATAAAATCGGCAGGTCCGGAGCCCGAAGCGGTCACCGTTACCGCCCGGTAATAAGTCGCCGGCATTAAAGTTTCCGGGTCTATTAAGTGATGAACTAACTCGCCGTCTACAATATAATAACGCTGGTAATCTCCACTGGTGTCAACACTGCCTTCACCCAGGTAAATTACGTCTAAAAGGTTATCGCTTCCCCCGATAACCGAAGCGTCTGGATCCTGTATCCCAATCCCCCAGAGATTGCGCTCACCGTCAAGCGGGCGGCCGATCATCCGAATATTACCTCCGGCGCTGATAATTGCTGATTCCAATCCATCTTCAGCAACCTCACGGGCAACCAATTCAAGAGCATAACCCTTGGCTACCGCACCCACATCAAGGCTCATCCTGCGGTCAGGCAGGAAAACAGTGCTGTTTTCAAGATCAACAATAACCTGGTCGAGATCAGTATATTCAGCCGCTTCCATAAGTTTCTCCATGGGAGGAAGAACAGCACTTTCAGGGTCATACAGCGCTTCTTCGCGGTAATTATGCCATATCTCGAGTACCGGGCCGAGTGCAATGTTAACCGAACCACCTGTTTTCTCAGACCACTCCCTGGAAAAAAGAATCAGATCGATTATTTCACGTTCAACCCTTACAGGCCTGATCCCGGCATTATCATTGATAGTTTTTATATTGTTAATTCCCTCATAGCTGTTGTAGATATCATAAAGCCTGTGCAATTTCTGCAAGCGGGAGTGGATGGTTTCAAAATGTTGCCTGAAATCTTCCTCATTTTCCGTATAAGCAATTACCCGGACCAGGGTATCAAATGTGTCAAAAATGTTTTCCGAATAATTATTATACCGCCCATCCGTTTCCGGTGTACAACCGGCGGCAGTTATAAACAGCATTAGAATCGATAGGAAGAGAAAATTTTTCATATATTCACCTGTTCGTAGATTATAACCAGCGTATGCTACTCATACCAATCAATTAGAGTATACCAGTTTACATGCTTCGGGGACACACCTCCTGTTGAGGAATGCCCCCGTTTTTCACTTTCTTCTCATTAAATACTAAGCTGACGAAAGAATCGTCATATTTGCCTTTAACGGGCTCTGGTATAAGCCTCGTTAAGTGCTTCCAGGTAGTATGACACTGTGATTGTAACAGCAGTTACCAGGTCTGGATCGTCGGGTGAGCCATCTTCCAGCAAATCTAAAGAATTAATCTCATCAACAGTCTTGCCAGTCATCCATTCTTCCAGATCGGCAATCTGCTCATACCATTCTCTCTCGATCGGAGAAGCACGACGCATTCCATAATCATCACCGAGTTCTTTTTTAGTCGGGAAGGTGGCCGTTCGATCGGAAGTTACCTGTCCTTCCTCATCAAAATTAACCCTGGTCTGGGCAGCGTCAATCAGTACTGCCTTAACCCCTCCTGTGCTGTCAAATGCTGCCGCGGCAATATTAACATCAACCTGGGCCATGGGCATTATTTCATTATCAGCATCGTAACCGACTGACCTGTTGATTGCAATGTTATGCCCCAGTCCCAGCATTTCTGCACCAGGCAGGACATCAACTGCATTTTGATATGCTTTTTCAAGAGCTGCTATATAAGCAGTGACCGTCATTGTAACCGAGGTTACCAAGTCAGGATCGGCGGGAGCACCGTCATCAAGCAAATCCAAAGCTTTTATTTCATCAACAGTTTTTCCAACCATCCATTCTTCCAAAGAGGCAATCTGCTCGTCCCATTCTCTTTCAATTTCAGAAGCGCGACGCATTCCATAATCATCGCCAAGTTCTCTTTTTGAAAGGAATTCTCCTGTCGGATCTGTGGCAACCTGAAGTTCCTCATCAAATGCAACCCTGACCTGAGCAGTATCAATGAGCACATCTACCACTCTGCCATCCTGATCAAACGAGGCAGTAGCAATTACGCTGTCAACCTGGGCCATGGGCATAATATCATTTTCCGGATCATAATCTACCGACCTTCCAATTGTTGTTATTACTCCCAACCCGAGGCTCGAGACTTCACCAATTCCGGGAACATCATCGTCCGGAACGTCATTGTCAGGTACATCGTTATCCGGAATATCATTTGCCGGAGCTTCGCCACAACCGACAATCATGATCAGAGCTAATAAAAACACCAGTCCCAACCATAATATTTTTTTCACAAAAATCCCTCCAATTTTTTATTTTTTTATTCAGCAGTCAATATCTATTTTTCAAATAGATTAATAATACTACTAAATCTATTTGCCTGCTATCATATATATTACTATTTTTTTTAAAAATGATCAACCCAAAAAGATAGAACACAGTCTTGACATTTCCAACGCAATTATTATATTATCACAATATGATAATATATGCAATATCTTAATAATCGGAAAAAATTATTTTAAAATTCGAGGATTAGATGCAGATGCCGAACACGATGATTAGATTAGACTTTCATAAGTGCCGCCCGGGTCTGTGCAACGCAGGAACGTGCGCCGCCGTTTCTTCCTGTCCGCTTAATTTAATCACACAGGAAGAGTTTTACAGCTTTCCCATGGCTAACCCGTCAGCATGTAAAGGCTGCTCCAAATGCGTGAATGCCTGTCCACTGAAGGCGATTTCCTTGTCCTAAGGCTCCTTTTTACATAGTATTACCCTTTATTTTTTAACCATGGCAGCTTGTCCAGGTCGGCATTGCCCCCCGAAATAATCAGGGCTATCTTATTACCCCGGATACTGGATCTTTTTTCCAGAACAGTCGCCATGGGCACCGCAGCTGAAGGCTCGATTATTATTTTCATCCTTTCCCAAACCAGGCGCATGGCTTCAATTATAGCCTCTTCACTGACAGTTACGATTGCCGACACATAATCACGGATTATAGGAAAAGTTAAATCTCCGAGAGATGTTCGCAGGCCATCGGCAATTGTATCAGGATTTCCGGCAGGAACAATTGATCCCTGCTGCAATGATCGAAAGGCATCATCTGCTCTTTCCGGTTCAGCTCCAAGAACAATAGTTGACTCTTTGATGGCATTTGAGGTCAGAGCAGTGCCACTTAATAAGCCGCCGCCTCCAACCGGAGCAATGATTGTATCGAGAGCAGGAACCTGTTCAAAAAGTTCAAGGGCAGCCGTTGCCTGCCCTGTTATAACCAGATGATTGTTATAAGGATGAATAAAAGCTGCTCCAGTCCGTTCCACAACTCCGGCCAGTGCAGATTCGCGCGCCTGCTGGTTCGACTCGCTATAGATTATTTCAGCCCCGTAGCCGGCGACAGCAGCTTTTTTTACAGGCGGAGCGTTGTCTGGCATGACTACATAAGCCTTTATGCCTCTGCAGCGTGCAGCATAAGCAAGCGCGGCCGCATGATTTCCCGAGGAATGCGTTGCCACTCCATTTGCAATGGATCCTCTATCCAGACTGTAAACAGCATTTACAGCGCCGCGCGCTTTAAATGCGCCTACTTTCTGGAAATTTTCACATTTAAAAAACAGATCTGCCCCACAAAGTCGATTTATAGTATGAGAGGTCATCACAGGAGTCAGATTCACGAAAGGAGCTATTCTTATTGCAGCCCCCCTGATATCTTTGATATTCGGATACTCGTTCATATTTAACCCCTCTTAAATTGAGCAGATTTAGAAAATTTCCCGGAGTATAATTATATTACTCTAAAAATCGCAACATCACTACATTTAATATTTTACCATGAAAAGGACAACCTCTTTGGAGGTAAATGCTCTATTCCGGCGAATTTTTAAAAGTGGAGGGAGCGATTAAAATGAAAATACTGGTTTGCATCGACGGTTCTGCAAACAGTAAAAAATGCATTCAAGTAGCTGCGAAAATGGTAAATGACTGTGCAATTAATGAAGTAGCCCTAATTCATGTCCACGAAAGTTCACAATTTTTCCCCGACTACTGGCACGGCAAATACCCTTTTACCCAGGAAGAAGAAAAACAAATTAATCAACTTGATAAAAGGGTAATGGAGCAGCGCAAACAGATTTTTGCCGATGCCCTGAAGGAATTTGAAGGGAAAAATATTGAAGTAAAAACCATATTTAAAGTCGGGCACCCTGCTGAAACAATAACTGATGTGACCGAAAACGGCAGTTTCGATATTGTTGTTATCGGGAGAAGGGGAAGCGGCGGCGTAAAAAAATTATTTATGGGCAGCGTGAGCAGTTCTGTGCTGCAGCTGGTTAAAACCAATATATTGATAGTTAAATAAAATTTACTCTTGCCCTATCTAAATAATCGGGACCTTCCGATTTATTGACGATACTTTGACTCTTCGGAGACAAAGCTGGGCTTCCTTTCCAGTTGATGAATAGCATGAACATTACGGATTGTTCTGGTTGTGCCACGCATAACCAGAGAATGAGTTTCCGCCGTTTTGCCACGATAGCGAACACCGCCCAGCATGTCACCATCAGTTATGCCTGTTGCGGCAAAGAAAAGATCTTCTCCCTTAGCCAGATCATCAAGCAGTAAAAGCCCGTCAGGATCTTTTCCACCCGGTTTTCCATTAGTATGACCAGTATCCTTTCCTTTCGGGATAAGACGGCACTGCATATCCCCACCTAAAATCTTCAGGGCTGCTGCAGCTATTACCCCTTCCGGCGCCCCACCAACCCCAAAAAGTATATCGACCCCGGAAGTTTCAATTGCCGTGGCTATAGCCGCGGAGACATCTCCGTCACTGATCAGCTTAACCCTGGCCCCCGCTTCACGTATTTCCGCTATAACTTCTTTATGGCGAGGTCGTTCAAGAATTATGGCAGTTAAATCGCGTACATCCCGGTCCATGGCACGGGCAACTGCTTTTAAATTTTCTGCCACAGAGGCATCAAGGTTAATGCAACCTCGAGCCTTAGGTCCAACCGCAATTTTATCCATATAAAAAACATCCGGTGCTTTTAAAAGGCAACCCTTTGGGGCAATGGCTACGACAGATAAGGCATTAGGCAGACCCTTGGCTACCAGGTTGGTCCCCTCAAGGGGATCTACGGCAACGTCAACACAAGGCTCTTCAGAAATACCCACCTTTTCACCTATATACAGCATTGGAGCTTCGTCCTTTTCACCTTCCCCGATGACCACAGTGCCATTAATATGAACCGTATCAAATACAGCACGCATTGCATCAACTGCAGCCTGATCGGCCGCTTCCTTATCCCCAAGCCCCATCAGGCGGCCGGAAGCCAGGGCCGCCGCTTCAGTAACCCGAACAAATTCCAGGGAAAGTTCTCTTTCCACATCTTAGCCCCCATTCTTTAATCATTCAATTATTCTTGTATTTCTTCGCGATCCAGGGGCATACTCATGCACCTCGGTCCACCCCGTCCACGCACTAATTCAGAACCGTCAATTTCAAGAACATCGACACCATGATTTCGCAAAGTGTCATTTGTTGCCTCGTTTCGATCATAGCCAATCACCACTCCCGGTTTGATGGCAAGGGTATTTGTGCTGTCTCCCCACTGTTCCCTGGAAGCAGTGATCTCATCATTTGCACCCGAGTAAATGATAGCCACCTGGCTGAGCCCCAGGGCTGCTTTCAGCGCCCCTTGCAGGTTATAGCCATTGCTGGCATCCACACGGCCTTCTTTACCCGGTTTAAGCCAGTAAACATTTATATCATCTTTTATCCCGGGATACATTAAAAACTTATCGATATCCACCATGGTCAGGACTGTGTCCAGGTGCATAAAAGCACGCTTGCTTGGTATCTGTACAACAATAATTTGTTTAACAAGTTCTTTCTCTATCAGGTATTTATGAGCCACCCATTCGATTGCTTCTTCCATCGTTCTTTCACTTAAGCCGATCATTAGCGTATCCCTGTTTAAGACGAAAACGTCTCCGCCTTCAATGCCGTACGGGATCTCTTCATGGAAAGCCAACTCCACATCTTTAAAAAGGGGATGATATTTTTGTATTATACGTAGAAATGTGGTCTCAAGCCTGCGTGCCGGTAGAAACATACTGCTAATCTGAAGCTTATCACCAATCATCGAGCCATGGTCCCTGGTAAAATACATGTTAGGAAGTGGCGGGAGGTAAAAAGGATAGCTATTTGTAGTAAGATCACTGAGAGTGCGGTATTTTTTAAAATGCTGGACTTCCTGTTTGGGAAGCCCTGCCATGATAGTTGAAACAATCTGCTCCGGAGATTGATCATTAAGATAGCTGTAAATGGCATCTATTGCTTCTGGTTCTATCAGGGTGCTTGTTTTGATATGTTTCTTGATCAAATCGCTTTTAACATCCGGGTCCTTCGTAATATCCCTCAGCAATTGATCCACATAAAACACTTCAACACCGTTATCCTGAAGAGTTAGAGCAAAACCATCATGTTCTACCTGCGCCTTGGCCAACCACGGAATTTCATCAAAAAGAAGGTCTTCTAAGTAACGAGGAGTTAAATTCTTAAGCTCCAGCCCCGGCCTGTA
>JBNJHN010000023.1:0-12675 GCA_051748565.1 Bacillota bacterium
GGAAAAGCGCTTGGCCTTAATGTGTTGAGTGTGCTGCGTGATAAAGGGGTTCGCTATATTCCTGGTCCTGATTTGGAACTTCAGGCCGGTGACACATTGTTGGTGCTTGGGAAACTGGATGCCATAGATGAGATTTCTGGAAAACCGGTTGTTATGGTCCTTGATGAATCACCTGAAATAACCTGCCTTACTTCCGATCAAATCAGCCTGGCTGAACTAAATGTAACTGATGGCTCTATTTTTAATGCGAAAACCCTGGTTGAACTTAATACGAGGCAAAAGCTGGGAGTAGATTTACTGGCTCTTCGGCGTGGCAATCGGATCAGGCGGACTAATTTAAGTGAAATGATTTTTGAACCCGGCGATCATTTGCTGCTCAGGGGTCCTTCTGAAAAGCTGGACTTACTGAGTGAGCACGAAGAACTTGCTTTTTTACAAACCTGTGATGCTGATGGTTATAACCTGGACGAACGGCTTCTTTATGTGCGCATTCCGGTAGGATCTTCCCTTGCGGGTACTTCAATACGGGATATGGGGCTGGCTAAGAATTATGGGATATCTGTTCTTAATATTGTCAGGAACGGAAAGGAACAGTATATGCCGGAACCAACCAGCATCCTGGAAGAAAATGATCTGCTTGTAGTGGAAGGCCGCACAGTTGATATTGAGGTTCTCAGGGGCCATCAATCACTGCTTGTTGACCGTAACCCGGATATAGATTTGAGTGAACTTGAAACAGATACCCTTTCGGTAGTAGAAGTAATGCTATCTCCCCATACAACACTCACCGGTAAAACCCTGCGCCAATTGAATTTTCGTGAAAAATTCGGAGTTTCGGTTTTGGCAATCTGGCGCGGAGAGCGTGCTTACCGGACCAGCTTAAACGATATGCCCCTGGAATTTGGAGATGCGCTGTTATGCTACGGTACAAGTGATAAGTTTGAGGTTCTGGCCCGGGAAAAAGATTTTGTAGTTTTAAATCTCGATTACCAGGAAAAATATTTATTCAAAAAAGCTCCGCTTTCCGGAATAATTATGCTGGCAGTTTTAGCATCGGTTCTTTTAAACCTGCTGCCAATTTACATTGCAGCTATAGCAGGCGCACTTATAATGATTGTGACCCGCTGTCTGACTGTTGAAGAGGCTTACCGGGCAATAGAGTGGAAGGCAATATTTCTGATCGCGGCTATGCTGCCCCTGGGATTTGCCATGCATAATACAGGTGCGGCATCACTGATCGCAGGAATTGTTATAGATGCGGTTGGCTCGCTTGGTCCAACTGCCATTCTGGCCGGTTTGATGACAATGGCCCTGGTTCTCAACCAGTTTATTCCCAGCGCTGTCAATGCCGTGGTTATGACCCCCATAGCGATTGCTTCGGCTGCAGGGCTGGGTATTTCACCATATCCGCTTGTAATGGGTATTGCATATTCTGTAGCAGCCAGCTTCATGACCCCTGTATCTCACCCGGCGAATGTTCTGATTATGAGTCCCGGTGGATATCGTTTTAGCGATTATGTTAAAAACGGTTTAGCCCTTTCTCTGATTGTCCTGGCAGTCAGTGTTCTTCTGCTTCCTGTCGTATTCCCATTCTAACAGCCGGATGTTGTCTTCCAGACGTGTTTCACTTTGCATAATCGGGTTAAAGATTATAAAATGAGGTTAATCAGCTGCAGTATAATTTTGCATGGGCAATTCGGTTCTATTCAGGGAGCTGAAGATGTATTGAAGAATAATAAATTCAAAACGCTGACAATTGTATTTTTGCTGGCGCTGTTCATAGTACTTGCCGGAGTAGGCTGTGATCCTGAACCGGGTGTAATTGAGGATATTGTAGAAGATCGATTAAACGGGCTGCCTGCAGATGACAGTGATTTGCCGGATCCGGTGGAAGAACCTGCCGGAACCCCTTCTACATATTACTGGCCCTGGGTGAGTCACGGGCATCTGGATTTCTCGACAGGAGAAGTCATTCCCGGTCCGGATCTATTTGAATCGGAGCGGGGCTTTATTGCCGAGTTCACGGAAGAATACAGTTATAAAGGGCTTTTGGTATGGCTGGTTACAGAATCAGATGTTTTTGCCCTGGAATGGGTTAATCTTTCATTTAGTGTCGACTATTTTGAAGATAGTGAGTGGGCGGCCGAAATGGCATTTGACTTTGAGATTGATAATTTACAGCCTGAACCAGGTGATGAAGGCCTCCAGGAGTTTGCTGTCAACCTGATTGACCATCAACAGGGTTTTGTAGTGGCTGTGAATAAGATCTTGCTTGGCAAAGAACAGGAAAGCAGCTTTAGTGCCGGATTAATTAACTATGTTGCCCTTGAAGTTGAAATGAAGGTCGTCGGTAATCCCTAAATGATAGGAGTGGTGTGGAGTTGAAATCTATTGAGGAGATGGCGATAAATACAATCCGTTTTCTGGCAGTCGATGCAGTTGAAAAAGCTAATTCCGGGCATCCGGGCTTGCCCATGGGAGGTGCGACCATGGGTTATACTTTATGGACAAGATTTTTAAAGCATTCCCCTGATCATCCGGATTGGCCCGATCGTGATCGTTTCATATTATCAGCCGGTCACGGTTCGATGCTGCAATACGCCCTGCTGCACCTTTTTGGATACCGGCTTTCAATGGATGAAATTAAAAATTTTCGCCAGTGGGGCAGTAAAACACCGGGGCATCCTGAATACACCGATACTCCCGGGATTGAAACTACGACCGGCCCCCTGGGGCAGGGCTTTGCCAATGCAGTTGGTATGGCTATTGCCGAGCAGCGTCTGGCAGCGGAATTTAACCGTCCCGGCTACCCGATTGTAGACCATTTTACTTATATCTATGCCGGCGATGGCTGCATGATGGAAGGCATTACCTCTGAAGCTTCCTCCCTTGCAGGCCACCTCCAGCTGGGCAAACTGATTTGCCTCTATGATGATAACCAGATCACTATTGACGGCAGTACCGATCTTGCTTTTACCGAAGATACAGCCAAGCGCTTCGAAGCTTATGGCTGGCAGGTCCTGAAAGTGGAGGAAGGCAATAGAATCGAACTTCTGGAGGAAGCGATCGCAGAAGCGAGGCAGGAAGCGGATCGGCCCAGTCTCATAAAGGTGCGGACTAAGATCGGCTATGGATCACCCAATAAGCAGGGAACTTCCGAAGCCCACGGCGCCCCTCTTGGCAAGGAAGAGGTTATATTAACAAGGCAAAATCTTGATTGGCCGGCTGAACCGGCTTTCCATGTACCACCCCAAGTTTACAATCATTTTACAAAGTTGAAAGAGTCTCTGAATGCTGAAAAAGGAGAATGGGATGGCCTTTTTGCTGATTACCGCACTGAATACCCTGAACTGGCTGACCGTTGGGAAGCCTGGTTTTCCGGACAGGTGCCCGCCGATCTCCGGGAAGATCGGCGTCTCTGGCATTTCGATAAGTCCCTGGCAACGCGGGCAGCTTCCGGCCAGATTATGCAGGTAATTGCCGAATACCTTCCCAACATGATCGGCGGTGCGGCTGATCTTAATTCTTCGACTAAAACTTATCTCAAAGGGCTGGAAGACTTCCAGGCAGGCAACCGATCCGGGAACAATATTCATTTTGGAGTTCGTGAGCACGCAATGGCGGCTATATTATCTGGTTTATCGCTGCATGGAGGCCTCCGACCCTTCGGTTCTACCTTTCTTGTCTTTTTCGATTACATGAAACCGGCGGTGCGGCTGGCAGCCATAATGAAACTTCCGGTAATTTTTGTTTATACCCACGATAGTGTCGCTGTTGGTGAAGACGGCCCGACCCACCAGCCCATCGAACAACTGGCTAACCTGCGATCCATACCTCATCTCCATGTAATCAGACCGGCAGACGGGATTGAAACGGCGGCAGCATGGCTGCATGCCCTGCAGCGCCACAGCGGTCCATCAGCGCTGGTCCTGACCCGCCAGAGCTTGCCGCAGCTTCCGGGAAGCGCTGAGGGAGCATTGAGAGGCGGTTACATTGTCAGCAGGGAGAATGGCAATCAACCTGTTTTGATCATTATTGCCAGCGGTTCTGAAGTTAACCTGGCCCTGCAGGCCCAGGATCAACTACAGCAAAAAGGATACTCAACCAGGGTCGTCAGCATGATCTGCCAGGAGCTGTTTCTTGCCCAGGACGAAGCATACCGTGAAGAAATTTTGCCTGCTGAAGTAGAGAGCAGGCTGGTTATAGAGGCAGCCTTACCAATGGGCTGGGAAAAATTTGCCGGTCCGAAAGGTTTGATAATTGGAATTGATGATTTCGGAGCTTCGGCGCCCGGCGGTATTGTTTTGGAAAAAAAGGGAATCTGTTCAGAAAATATTATCAGCAAAGCGGAAGAGATGCTTGCTGAAGTCCGGGAGGATTAAAGCACTGATCAGGAAAATTAACCAGGTAAGTTTTATGGTAAAAATTGTTATATGTTTATGCCTGCTGATCTCTGTCGGCTGTGATTATGATCAACCTGAACCGGACTCAGATCCACTTGTTGGGGATAATTTAACTGAAGATAAAGAGGATCAGGAAGAGGTAGATCCAGGGTTTTTCCCAATGGAGCAGGATGAGGATGAACCCGGAGAAGATAATACAGATAATGATACAGCCGTAGATGGAGTCCCAGACGATGAGATTCAATCTTCACCCGGAGACGAAAGTTATCAGTCGGAGGACTATAAGGTAATTTCTGACGGCGACTATTTACTGGCCTTGGTCACGAAGGAAACAACCCTGAGAAGCGATTATGTCCCTTATGACCTTCAGCCTGTTCCGGCCTATATGAACCCTTCATATAATATGAAGCTGCGTGAAGAAGCCCTTGAGTACCTGACAGCGCTGTGGGATGCAGCAGATGCCGATGGTGTAACTGTAAGTATTCGCTCGGCTTACCGCAGCTATTCGACACAGAAAAGCCTTTTTCAGGACTATGCAAGCAGGCACGGTGAAGAGAAAGCAAATCGCTTCAGCGCCCGGCCTGGGCAATCCGAGCACCAGCTGGGCACTACAGTTGACTTCGGGGGAACCGCAGTTGATTTCACGGCAGCTTTTGCCCAGACAGAACAGGGAGAGTGGCTGGCTGAAAATGCCTATAAATATGGTTTCGCTATGAGCTACCCGCAAGGCAAAGAGCACATAACCGGATATATTTTTGAGCCCTGGCATTACCGCTACATTGGCATAGATGCCGCCAGGGAGTGGAAGGAGTCGGGGAAAACCCTGAAGGAATACCTTGAAAGTAAGCCACAGAGTTATAATTAGAAACTTTTTTTCTTATCAAATCCCTTGCACACTCATAAAATTGGTTTAAATTTTCAAGAATTATCTTATTATATTAAAGGAGGTCTTGAAATATAAGGTAAAATGGCTTATTATTATTTTAAGCCGGGGTTTAAACCGGTAAATAAACGTTCTTGGAGGTATTGTTATGATCGATAAAAGGGAACTTACAGCAGATGAAAAAACGTTTGGCATGCTCGCACACCTTGCAGCCCTGGCCGGTTTCATCATACCTTTTGGTAACATTATCGGGCCCCTGGTGATCTGGTTGATCAAAAAAGACCAGTCGGCGTGGGTTGATGAGCAGGGCAAAGAATCACTGAACTTCCAAATCAGCGTTTCTATTTATGCAATCGTCGCCGGTATCCTTACCATTATTATTATCGGTGTTTTCCTATTAATCGCTGTCGGTATATTCTCCCTGATAATGATCATTATTGCCACAGTAAAAGTTAACAACCTGGAAGATTTCAAGTATCCGCTTAGCATCCGTTTTCTTAAGTAATATGCTGTATATGTAAATCTATGGATTGACAAGGGATAGGGCAGGCAACTACTCTATCCCTTTGCTGCCATAATTAAAGCATTAAAACAGGCTCATATTTTCCTGATGACTTTATGATCTGAATCTGAACTGATATTAATTATTAACCGGTCATTCTGGAAAAGGAGTGCTGTAATGATGCAAAAGATTGTTCTGATTGAGCCGCAATCGAAGGAAGACCATGTTTACAAGCATGTCCGCATGCCCCGCCTGGGCCTGCCCATACTGGGGACTCAACTGCAGGAGGCCGGTTACCGGGTCAAATTTTACCTG
Source organism: Bacillota bacterium (assembly GCA_051748565.1). Lineage (GTDB taxonomy): Bacteria > Bacillota > Dethiobacteria > DTU022 > DTU022 > SKPH01. The sequence goes on from JBNJHN010000023.1 coordinate 6,104, forward strand.
GGTACCGGGGACTCCCTGCCCTGGCCAAAAATCTTCGAAGCCGACCTTGTTGGCATATCAACAACAACTGCTACCTGCCGCGAAGCTTACCAGATTGCCGGTTTACTTCGAACCAATGGTATACCCGTGGTTATCGGTGGTATTCATGCTACATTCCTTCCTGAAGAAGCCCTGCAGTTTGCCGATTACGTCGTCCAGGGTGAAGCTGAATACAGTTTTCTGCCCCTGGTTCGGGCTATCGAAGCAGGTCTGGAACCACACGGTATCCCCGGGGTTTTTTACTGGAACAATGGAAAACCGGTTCACACTAAGGGATTTGAAGGAAAAGTCGATCTTGACACACTGCCAATCCCCGATATAACTTTGCTCGAACGTTCCGAAAAGCTGCGCAGTGTTCCGGTTATGACATCGCGTGGCTGTCCTTTTAACTGTACATTTTGCTGTGTCACCCAGATGTTTGGGCGGCGCTACCGCTTCCGCTGTAAGGAAAGTATTTTGGAGGAGCTAACCCGCTATCCGGATCGGCATATTTTTTTCTGTGACGATAATTTTACCGCTGATCCCGGGCGCAGCAAAGAGCTTATGAGAGAAATGATCATCCGGGATGATATTAAAATAAAAGGCTGGGGTGCCCAGGTGCGGGTCGATGCCGCTTTCGATGATGAACTGATCAGTTTAATGCGTTCCTCAGGATGCACCATTGTTTATATCGGTTTTGAGTCGGTTAACCCCGAAACGTTAAAGAGTTACAACAAGCAGCAAACTGTAGAAGAAATAAGAGAAGCTATCAGCCGTTTCCATCAATACGGGATCAGGATCCACGGCATGTTTGTGATGGGCGGTGAAGCCGATACACCAGAATCGATCAGGGAGACTGCCGATTTTGCCCTTGCAGCAAGGATCGACAGTATCCAGTTTATGATTCTGACCCCTATGCCGGGTACTCCCTATTATGACAAGCTGGAGAAAGAGGGCAGAATCGTCACTTATGACTGGTCTCTTTATGATGGCCATCATGCGGTTATCAAACCGGTTTTGATGTCTCCCGAAGAGCTGCAGGCTGAAACAGTAAAAGCTTTGAAAAAGTTTTACTCAATTTCTAATATTTTCAGGAATGTTAACTACACCGGCTGGTCTTCGGCCCTCTACCGGGCCCTTGGCTGGCTGTTAACGAGACATTTTGCCTGGCAGAACCGCAGTTATGGTCTGTTCCTTAAAAAACAGCAGCAGGCAGATCTGGAGCCGATAACATTGCTTGATCGCTTCCTGAGTGTTCCCGGAGCAAAAGAACTGCATTCTGAACTGGCTTCTTCCCAGCTTAGGATTTCGCTTACCGAACAAAAAGGTATCCTGTATCTGAAAATGCGGGGTTTGGTCAGTAGTTTTCATTTGAAAGAACTAAAAAGGTCTTTACGGGGACTTCTGCCTGATCATTACGGCCAGGTTGTTATAAATGCTGAAGGGGTACGATTTGCTTCAGAAAAAGCTGCGGCTCGCTTTGGAGCTTACCTGGAAAAGCTTAGTTCCAGGGTGCGCCGCCTGCAGGTCATTACCGCTGCCGGGAAACAGGCCTGCAGTATTTTAAGAACTAAGAGAAACGATCGCTTCAGGCTGCCTCGTTTCGAAATCCTGGTCCATAAACACTAAAAGCTAAAATCAATTACTGCATAAAGGTAGCCCAGGATAAAAGCAGCCAGACAAAACACACTTATCAGTAACCAGGCCGTTTTGCGGCCTTTTTTTCTTTTTTTTAAATGGCGGGTCAAAGATATGCCTCCTAAACCTTTAGTATGGTAATGCAATTATATGACCTGATTAACCCATTAACATAATATCACGGATAGTTTTATAATCAGGCCAGTATCCGTTTTTTCAGCAGAAGTAATATCGGTATAAGGGCCAGGGTAATGGCCATGGCAATAATAATCTCAAACCAGACCGAACTTAAAGGTTCGCCCATAACCGATACTTCCCAAATCGGTCTGATAATCCAGTAGAGTGGAAAGAGTTTGGCAATCCACTGCGGCCATTCCGGAAACAGGTAGAAGACAACCGGAATAAACAAAAATATACCGAGGCTTTTGATCAGTGTAAAAAGCATGGTCGCTGTTTTTGAGTAAATACCAATCAACAGGCCGATCATTGAGTTAAGCGCTGCGGCGATGATAATTACAATCAGTACCTCAAGCGGGCGCGGTCCAAAGGCCTGATTTAGGAGTAGGGTAGCGGCTGCCAGAAATACCGCGAAAATGAATCCAAGCAGCCATTTGGCAGCAAGCACTTCGTTCACCCTGACCGAAGTGACCAGTAGGGCCGTCAGCGTTCCCTTCTCTTTTTCCTCAACAAGGCTGGAGCTCGGCACCCAGATTCCGGCCATTACCAGTGCATAAAAAACAATAAGCGGAACAAGCCTGATCGATATGGGCAAACCGGGTTCGCCGTAGTAAACCATTTGAACGTCAACAGGTGGTTCGTTGCCTTCCAGATCCCGGATCATTTCGATGGCGGTAATACTGATGATGATCCGGTTTGATGCCAGACTTTCCCCGCTGATGTAGAATTCGAGAACCGGCTTTTCCCCGGCTCTCACGGCATTGTCAAAACCGGCAGTAAGCACTAATCCGGCATCGAGGTCATGCCGCTCAACACTTTCTTTAAGATCTTCCACATCCTGCAAAACTGTAACTTCGAAGCCTTCGAGCTCCTGAACTGCACCTGTAACTGCTGAATTGCCTAAATCAACAATCCCAACTCTCGGTTTTGGTTCAAATAGTGACCCGAAGGCGAACTGAAAAAGCAGTGTCAAAGCGAAAGGCATTATTAGCGCCCAGATAAAAAATGGCTTCCGCGGACCGACTGAAAAATCTTTAAGCAGTATCCTTAACACGCGTTTTATGCTCACAGTGCAGCCACCTTCTTCTTTAAAACAAACAGCCCGGCGCTATAGAGAACCAGGGTCCATAAAAGGGCATAAATAATATAGTTTATAGAATCTAACCATAGTGCTCCGTGGATAGTAACATCGTAAAGGAGCCTGACAATAGGGTAGCTGGGCAGTATTCTGATCCATGATGCCGCCGATCCGGGAAAAAGCACCGCAAAGGCAGGGATCATCAGCGGGATTATAAAAAGCAGGCTGAACATCAGCTGCCCAATAAAATCTTTCCCGGCAGCACCGACAAGCATGGCCACCGCCGTAAAGAGCAGTGAACCGAGCAATACGATTACCAGCAGCAGCGGCCAGTTGGCAGCAGTGAATGCCCTGACAAAGATCAGTATTATTACTGCCTGGCTCATAGCCAGTGCGGTTCCGAACAGCGTTTTGGCCATTAGAAAATGCCAGACCCGCATCGGAGTGACCAGCAGGGCTGTAACTGTACGCTGCAAAACCTCGTTTGAGATCAGTGAAGCAAGGGCAAAAGTTTCCATCATTAGGATAAAAAAGGCAACTAGCGGTCTCATCCTGGAACGCATTGATATTTGATCGCCCAAACGATCCTGGCCGAGAATGATCATTTCCTCGTCCGGCAGCTCAACCGGCAGGTCATGCCCGGCCAGCTGAAAAGCTATTTCACGAATCAAACCCTGCATGGCGCCCCTGATCTCTTCGGGTACCGCTGCATCGGCATAAACAGTAACCGTGGAATGCTGCCCCAGCACTGCATCACTTAAAAAAGAGGAAGGAAATGAGATGCCTATGTCCAGGCTTATTTTTTGGGCATTGGCCGGTGTTTGTTGATCACCTTCCGGATCATGGATTAAAAACCGGCCCTGATCGGTCCTGTAAATCTCAAATTCCCCGCTGACTGCTTTAATCAGTTGTTCTTCAGTTTCAAATTCTACTAAAATAAAACCTTCTTCTTCGAAGGCAGATTCCAACTCGTCCATCTCTTCTAAGAACTGCGGGGAAATACCATAAGCCTGAAGTGATTCCTTCCCTTCGTCGACCAGCATTGCCAGCGGAGGAGAAATGGCAAAGGTAATTTCTTCATCTACAGTATCGGGTACAAGCCAGAATATAGCTATAAAGAAGACCAGACCCAGCACGGTGAGGAAGAGATAGATCATGTTGCGGCTGTAAACCCGAATATCTTTTCTTAAAATGGCAAGGAGGATTTCGCTATCAGATACGGTCTTCCTCATCCTACCAGCCCCCTGCCGGTTAATCGGATAAAAATTGCTTCCAGGGTGGCTTCTTCAGTATGAATGGTCATCAGGTCTGGCGAGGCAGCCAGTTCACTCAGCCTAACAGATGATTTTTCGCCGTCCAGGGGAAGATTTTCTTCCCGTACGCTGTCGCCGTCTCGCAGTCTGACCCGTACCGATCTTTTTCCGTATTTCAGTTTCAGGTTTTCCGCTGTGTCAAGAGCGACAATTTCACCCTCGTTGATGAAGGCAACCCGGTTTGAAAGTTCATCGGCTTCATGCATGTTATGGGTAGTCAGCAAAACTGCCGCTCCCCTATCCGCTTCTTCCTTGATCGTTTTTCTAATTTCTGCAGCAGTGACCGGGTCAAGTCCATCGGTAGGCTCATCAAGAAATAATACTTGTGGCTCATTAATGAAAGCACGGGCTACCATCAGGCGCTGCCGCATCCCTTTTGAATAGTTGGATACGCGTTCTCTGGCCCGATCTGCAAGCCCCACACGCCGCAAAGCTTCCAGCGAGCCTGCGCTACGGATACCAAAGAGGGAAGCGAAGAAGTCAAGGTTTTCAAGCGCCGTCATTTCAAGGTAAAGGTTTTTTTCTTCGAATGTAACCCCGATCTTCGATTGCAGCACCGGATCGTCCCTGCCGATATCGCGTCCCAGTATCTGTGCGCTGCCGCTTTTCAGGTCTAACTGGCCGGTTAAAACCTTGATTGTGGTTGATTTGCCGGCCCCGTTTGGTCCGAGAAAGCCCAGTATTTCTCCTGGATTGACCTCGAAACTGATTTCTTTTACTGCCTGAAGCTTGCCATACCAGTGACTTAAGCTTTGAACCTTTATTGCCGGCTCAACCATCCGGCTGTCTGTTACTGGTTGAGTTTCAAATAATGCCGACTTGCTTTGTTTGATTTGCGGTTTATCTTCAAGAGCTTTGGCAAATTTCCCGTTCTTCCAGAGCCCCTTGATTTCTTTGCCATTTGTTTTGGTGTAGATACCGAATCCCTGCCGCCTGCCCTTATCGAATTCTCCTTCATAGGCATTTCCGCTGGCATAAACAATAATTCCACTGCCGTGAGGTTTTCCCTCTTCCCATTCACCTTTATACCTGGTGCCGTCGGGCAAAATAAACCTGCCATGCCCGTGAGGTATATTATTTTTTAGATGTCCGACATACTTTCCGCCCATCCAGGACATGCTTTGCTTCTCCGGGGTTTTATCATAATCAGCCACATCTCTCACCCGCCTTCTACTTTCCTTAATTATAAAGCATTTTTAAAATCCTGACATTACAACTATTGCATTTAACCAAATTTTAACTTACTTTTTACGTTAATCCCCTTTTTTTTAGTGTGTAAATTGTTATACGATTACTTGCAGAGAAATATTCTAAAATGCAAATTTGATGAGGTGAATTATGAATAAAACGAGGGTTTTATTTTTATGCACTGAAAACTCAGCCCGCAGCCAAATGGCTGAAGCATTCTTGCGCTACTACGGCGGTGATCAATATGAAGCTTACAGTGCCGGATTGGAACCGGGGGGTATTAATCCCCTGACAGAAAAGGTGATGGCGGAAAAAGGGATAATCTTGGAAAATCAGTACTCGAAAGATATCAGCGAGTATCTTGGCAAAGCCCACTTCAGCTATTTGATTACGGTTTGTTCCAATGCTGAAGAAAGATGTCCAAGCACTTTCCCCGGAGTGAGCCAACGCTTAAGCTGGGGATTTGATAATCCGGCAGCAATAGATGGCGGGATAGAAGACAAGCTTGAGAAATTTCGTGTAGTCCGAGATCAAATCGAAGAGCAGATAAAGGGTTGGCTTAGCCAGCAGGATTTGAAATGAAATATTATGGTGGTGAATAAATGAACCGGGTTGGGATTAGGGATAACCAGGTTATGGAGAATAAAATAAAGAAGATCCGTTATCTATTTACTGATTGCGGTGGGGTACTTACCGATGGAGGGTTATACAGTCTTGGCGACGGCAAAGTTTTTTTAAGATTTTCTTCACGTGACCAGGTTGGGATAAAGAGACTTCTGGAATTTGCCGAAATAGAAACCTTTATAATTATTGACGAAAAGCTGATTGAATATAAAAGCACGGCTGAAAAACTGTACGCCACCAGGGTATATGTTACCGGTGAAAATAAATTTTCAATGCTGATGGAGCTAATAACCTCCCTTGAGTTAAATCCTGAAGAGATTGCCTATATTGGTGACGAAATCGACGATATTGAGATTATGAACGCTGTTGGTTTCTCTGCCTGCCCGCTTGATGCCGTCTATGAAGCCAGATCTGCAGCAGATTATGTCTGTAATAGCTGCGGGGGTTCCGGTGTGCTTAGAGAGCTGGCTGATTATATTAATGCAGCACGGTATAAACATGCTCTCAAATAGAAGAATGGAATGGTCTTCTGAATA
>JBNJHN010000023.1:12775-28579 GCA_051748565.1 Bacillota bacterium
TGCGGGGGTTCCGGTGTGCTTAGAGAGCTGGCTGATTATATTAATGCAGCACGGTATAAACATGCTCTCAAATAGAAGAATGGAATGGTCTTCTGAATATTTAGCTATACATCCTTCGACTAATATGCCTGCTTATAATTATCTGTATCATTTATCATGTCTTATATGCCCATAACCGAACCCGATACTTAAATCCCCTGTGACAGCAGCTTTCATAATTTTTCATGGGAAAATAGATTAATATATTATTTGTAATATATAATAAAAAGGAACTTATTCTACGTCTGCCTCTTAAAGGCTGGATTAGCTTAAAAGAATATCAGAACCGGCTATTGGATATAAGGTGAGATAACATTTAATATAATCGTTCAGCAGTTTAAGACAGGGAAGGGTGCTATTAAATTGCGCCGAAGTGACGGAAAATGGTTTCTGACCAGGGTTAAAAGAACTATCTACCATTACAGGATGATCGGCGGGGATGATAAAGTAGCAGTCGGTATATCCGGAGGTAAAGACAGTGCCGCATTGCTCTATATTTTATCTTTATTCAGGCGTCATGCGCCTTTTGATTTTGAAATGATAGCAGTTTATGTTGACCTCGGCTGGCCGGCGGATCTCGATCCGTTAAGCAGGCTGACCGAAAAACTGAGTATTAAACTGCACGTGGAAAAAACGGCAATCGCAAGGGTAGTCTTTGAGCGTAGGAAAGATAAAAACCCCTGCGCCTTATGTGCCAACATGAGGCGCGGTGCACTGCACCAGGCCGCCCTGAAACTGGACTGCAACAAGGTTGCCCTGGGTCACCATCTTGATGATGCGGTGCAGACATTCATGCTAAACTTGATATATACCGGTCATATGGATACATTTAAGCCCCTGACCTACCTGGACAGGACAGATCTTTACCTGATTCGCCCACTGATCCAACTTCCCGAAAGTATTCTATCTGCCATCGTCGAGAGAGAAAGGCTGCCCCTTTTTAAAAATCCCTGCCCGGTCAGTGGAAAAACGAAGCGCAATGAAATGAAAGAGCTCTTAAATGAATTGTCTAACCGCTATCCCGACCTGCGTGAAAAATGGCGCTCTGCACTTGTTGACAGCCCCTTCTGGAAGGTAAATTAATCTATTTCTAAAATTTATAATAATTATTTTAAATTTTAAAAAGGGGTATGCGATTTTCTGTCGAAATTATGGTAATATGTTTATATAGCATCTAAAAACCTGCCCGATTAGGAGGTGCGCTATAAAGTGCGCTATCGTTATTTTCCAGGATGTACCCTTAAGGGACAGGCAAAAAGCATGGAAGATACTACAATGGCTGCTGCCAGGGCTTTGGGAATAGAGCTGGAGGAACTGTCTGAATGGCAGTGCTGCGGCGCGGTATTTCCCCTTTACGAGGATGAGCTGATTTCCCTGCTCTCCCCGGTTCGAACCCTGGCTGCCGCTGAAGGTGAACCGCTGGTATCGTTATGTGCAGCCTGTCATCATGTGCTCAAGCGGGCCCAGGAGTTGATGAAACGCAGTGAAGATGCCCGTAGTAAGGTCACTGATTTTCTGGAAGTAGAGTACACTGGCGAAGGCCGCGTTCTTCATTTCCTGGAAGTTCTTCGCGACGACCTGGGATTCGACAAGCTGGCCGAGATGGTTAAAAAGCCGCTCGAAGGCCGTAAAACTGCCGCTTATTACGGATGCCTGCTGCTCCGTCCATCTAAGGTAATGCAGTTTGATGATCCTGAAAATCCTTCGATCATGGAGGATATGCTTAAAGCTCTCGGGGCAGATGTGGTAAAAAGCCCTTACCGCACCGAGTGCTGCGGCGCTTACCTATCTGTCACTGAAGAAGGTGTAGCTGCTGATACTGTCGACCGTATACTCGAGTCAGCACGCAAAGCCGGCGCCGAACTTTTGATTACTGCCTGCCCTCTTTGCCGCTATAACCTGGAAAACTGCGCCCGGGATGACGGTAAAGAGCCGATTAAGGTCTATTATTTTAGTGAACTTTTAGCCGAAGCAATGGGTTTGCCTGTTGAAAGAGCTGATGAGGAAAGTTCGAAAGAGGAGGTGTCGCAGCGATGACAACTGCCAGCGGTAAAAGCCGCCTGATTGATGAAATGAAGGCCCAGAGCGGCCAGGATCCCAACAGCTGCTACCAGTGCGGCAAGTGCAGCGCCGCATGTCCGGTAACAGCGGCGCTTGATCTTATGCCTCACCAGGTGATCCGTTATCTGCAGCTGGGTCTGGAAGACGAGTTGGCCAAGAGTAAAACGCCCTGGATTTGTGCATCCTGCTTTACCTGTGCCGCCCGTTGCCCCCGCGATATCGATCTGGCGCGGATGATGGAAGGGATTCGCCTTTCGGTTCTTCGCTGCCGTGAAGGAAATAGATTTGGTCCCGCCGACCTGACACCGGAGCAGCTGGAAAAACTGCCACAGCAGGCCCTGGTCAGCGGCTTTCGCAAGTATAACAAGTAAAGGAGGTTGGGGAATTTGCCCAGAACAGGAGTATTTATTTGCCACTGCGGCACCAACATCGCCGGGACCGTGGATATTGACAAGGCAGTAGAGGCGTCCCGCAGTTTTCCCGGAGTGGCTCATGCTGATGAATACCGTTATCTTTGCTCTGAAGTGGGGCAGGATATTATCACAAAAGCGATAAAAGAACATGATCTCGATCGGGTGGTTGTAGGTACCTGCTCACCGCGGATGCACGAAGCCACTTTTCGCAAGGCCGTCGCTGAAGCAGGCCTGAACCCCTACCTGCTTGAAGTAGCCAACATCAGGGAGCACTGCTCCTGGGTTCATAAAGATATTGAAGAAGCTACACCGAAGGCGATCGCCCTGCTCAGGGCAGCAGCCGCCAAGGTTGCTTTAAATAACGCCCTTGAGGCGCCCCGCCTCGATGTGGAAAAAAGAGCCCTGGTTATCGGTGGAGGGATTGCCGGTATCCAGGCTGCCCTGGATATTGCCGAAGCCGGCTATGAAGTTGATATTGTTGAGCGCGAGCCAAGCATAGGCGGCCGGATGGCTCAGCTGGAAAAGACTTTTCCCACGCTCGACTGCTCAGCTTGTATTCTGACGCCGAAAATGGTAGAGGCAGCCCAGCATCCGAATATTAACCTGCTTACCTACTCAGAGGTGGATGAAGTTAAAGGCTTCGTGGGGCAGTTTGATGTAAAAATAAGGCAGAAAGCGCGCTATGTCGATGCAGTCAAGTGCACGGGCTGTGGGATCTGCTGGGAAAAGTGCCCTTCCAAGGCGCCATCAGAGTTTGAAATGGGCCTGGCTAAACGGAAATCTATCTATGTGCCTTTCGCCCAGGCAGTACCAAATGTACCGGTTATCGACCGCGATAGCTGCCTCTATTTCAAAAAGGGACGCTGCCAGATCTGTGAAAAAGAATGTCCCCCGCAGGCTATCGATTACGAACAACAGGATGAAATTATTGAGCGGCGTTACGGAGCCATAATCGTGGCTACCGGTTTTGATCAGCTCGATCCATCAATTTACGGTGAATATGGCTACGGCCAGCATCCGGATATCATCACCGGGTTGGAGTTTGAAAGGCTCTTTAATGCATCCGGACCAACCGGAGGCAAGATTGTGCGCCTTTCCGACGGAAAGCCGCCGAAAAAAGTTGTCTTTATCCAGTGTATCGGGTCCCGTGATAAAGCCCGCGGGATGAATTATTGCTCGAAGATCTGCTGCATGTACACGGCAAAACAGGCAATCCTGCTGAAAGAAAAAGTGCCCGATGCAAAAAGTTACGTTTTTTATATAGATGTGCGGACTGCCGGTAAAGGCTACGAAGAATTCCAGCGTCGTGCCGCTGAAGAGTATGATGTAGCTTACTTGCGCGGCCAGGTCGGTAAAATATTCCCGGAAGAAGACCACCTGGTAGTGCGCGGTGTCGATTCCCTGAGCAGCAGGCTGATTGAAATAAAAGCCGATATGGTCGTACTGGCAGCTGCATCTATAGCCCGCTGTGATGCCCCGGAAGTAGGCCGGTTAGTCGGCATCAACAGCGACAGTTATAATTTCTTCAATGAGGCCCACCCAAAGCTGAAACCGGTTGAAACGCATACTGCCGGTATATTTATAGCCGGGGCCTGCCAGGCACCAAAAGATATCCCCGATACGGTAGCGCAGGCCAGCGCGGCGGCAGTCAAGGTGGTCGGCCTTTTATCGAAAGAAAAACTGCAGGGCGAGGCCTGTACTGCCGAAGTGAACCAGGACGAGTGTTCCGGCTGTCTCTACTGCGAGGCGGTCTGCCCGTACACTGCGATTTCCCCGGTTGAGATTGAAGAGCGCTATCACGGGGGCACCCTGAAACGCACTGTAGCCGAGGTCAATCCCGCCCTTTGCCAGGGCTGTGGTTCCTGTGCAGTTGCCTGCCGTTCGGGCACTATTAATCTCAAGGGCTTTACCAACGAACAAATATTGGCGGAGGTGGATGCCATATGTCTACAGCGCTAAAGGATACAGCAGCCGGCTGGGAGCCCCTGATTGTTGCTTTTTGCTGCAACTGGTGTAGTTATGCCGGTGGAGACCTGGCCGGAACCAGCCGTATGAGTTATCCGGCCAATGTTAAGGTTATACGAGTACCCTGTTCAAGCCGCATGAGCCCCATGTTTATCCTGCGCGCTTTTCAACGTGGGGCGGATGGAGTGCTCGTGGCCGGTTGTCATCCCGGTGACTGCCATTACAGCACCGGAAACTATCATGTGCGCCGCCGCCTTTCCGCTTTTAAAAGGTTGGTCGAATTCAGCGGTGTGGAACCCGAACGTTTCGAGGTGCGCTGGATATCGAGCTCTGAAGGCGACAAGTTTGCCGAAGAGATGGCGGATATGACCGACAAAATTAAGGCCCTCGGGCCGAACGGAAAGATGAGGGATGCCCGATGGCGGAACATAACTTAGAGCAGGTTGATAAAATACGCGAAGCGGTAAAACAGGATTTACTGGGCGGTCGTATCGATTTACTGCTTGGTTGGGAAAAAGGTCATTACTGGTGGCAATCCCGCCCTCTCTTTGCCCGCAGTGAAGATGACCTGAACAAACTGGCCTGGGATTCATTCTGCGCCGTAAACCTGAGCCGCTACTTGCTGGAGGAACTTAAAGAGCACGGCAAGGTCGGTGTTTTGATTAAAGGCTGTGATGCCCGTGCCTTTAACCGGTTGCTTCAGGATAATATGGTTCCGCGTGATCGGGTAGTTCTTTACGGCCTGCCATGCCCCGGAATGCTTGATTACGATCGATTGACTGAGGAGGCTGGAAGGGCCCTTTTAAGTATAACTGAACAAAACGGTCAAATTGTTCTCATAACGGCTGAAGGCGAATCAACGATCGATCGTGATCAAATGCTTCTCGATAAATGCAGGGATTGTCTCTACCCTGATCCCGTTGTTTATGATCAGATGCTGCTGCCCCCGCAGGGTGAAAAAGAAGCCCCGGAACGGTTTAAAAAGGTCGAAGAACTTGAGGCGCTCTCGCCACAGGAGCGATTTGCTTACTGGGAAAAAGAGCTTTCTCGCTGCCTGCGCTGTTATGCCTGCCGTCAGGCCTGCCCATTCTGCAGCTGCCGCGAGTGTTTTGTCGAACAGGAAAACCCGCGTTGGCAGGGACGTGCTTATCAGCCGAGTGAGAATTTTATGTTTCATCTGATACGTGCCTATCACGGGGCGGGGCGCTGCATAGATTGTGGAGAATGTGAGCGATCCTGCCCGGTGGGTATTCCACTGCAGGAATTGAATCGCAAATTAATCAAAGATATCAACGAGCTGTACGGAGATTACGAAGCCGGATTGGATGCAGAGCTTGATCCGCCCCTGCTGACTTACCGGCCAGACGATCCGGCAGCTTTTTCGGAAAAGTGAGGAGGTCATTATGATAAAAGCAATAGCCAGGGAAAAACTCCCCGAACTCTGGGCGCATTTAGCGGCGCAGGGGCCTCTTTACCTGCCGATCCAGGATGGTCCTGCAGTTCTGTTTCAACCCTGGGCCGAAGGAGCGGAAGTCAACTTGGATGCGGTTAACAGTGCAGTATCACCAAAAGATATCTTTCTTCCGCGGGAAGAGACTTTCATGCATTACCGCACCAGCGGCCGGCAGCTTGAAATGATACCGGTTGAAGCCGATGAACCGGTCACAGCCTTTGGTGTACACCCCTGTGATTTGAAAGCAATCGAACTGCTTGACCGGGTTTTTCTCGATCAGGACCCTCCCGATACCCTCTATAAAAACAGGCGTGAAAAAACTACGGTGGTTGCCCTATCCTGCAGCGAAGCCGACCCGTTCTGTTTTTGCAGAGATTTCGGAGTCGATCCGGCAGATGCTCCCGGTGCGGATGTGATGGCTCACCTAACGGACCGTTTACTCCTTTTAGAGGCCAAAACTGAAAAAGGCAGGGCCCTGCTGGAGCAGTCCGGTGACTCATTGGAAGAGGCCTCAAAAGAATCATTTCCCGGGAAAGAAGTTACCACGGCTGATTTTAACCTGCAGCTCGAAGGGCTGGCAGAAAACCTGAAGGATCGCTTTGACGATCCGGTATGGGATCAGCTTTACAAAAGTTGTCTCGGCTGCGGCGTCTGCACCTACGTCTGCCCCACCTGTTACTGCTTCGATGTTGAGGATTTCGGGCACGAAGCGGAAGGAGAGAGATTCCGCTGCTGGGATAGCTGCATGTATGGGGATTTTACAAAGATGGCCGGCGGCCATAACCCCCGCCCCGAGCGAAAAGAAAGGGTCAGGCAGCGTTTTATGCACAAGCTTCAGTATTACCCGGAAATTCACACTGAAATTGCCTGCGTCGGCTGTGGTCGCTGCCTGCGCAGTTGTCCGGTAAATCTTGATATTGTGCAGGCTATTAAAGCCCTTGGAGGTGAGACAGTTGAGCAGTGTTAACCCGCTCATGCCTCAGCAGGCCACAATTCTCGATATAACTGAAGAAACACCCGATATCAAAACTCTGCGTGTGGTCGGCAAAGAGGGGCTGCCATTTGACTTCATGCCCGGCCAGTGTGCCATGTTATCGGTTCCCCCTGTCGGGGAAGCAATTTTTTCAATCACATCTTCACCGACCTGCAGGGATTGCCTCGAGTTCAGTATTAAAGATGTGGGCAAAGTATCCGGAGCCCTGCACTGCCTTACCCCCGGACAGCAGATCGGGATCAGGGGCCCTTATGGAAACGGTTTTCCTGTCGATCAAATGAAGGGAAAAGATATTCTTTTTATCGGGGGTGGAATCGGTCTGGCACCGCTTCGCTCACTGATCGGCTATTGTTTTGACCATCGTCAGGATTATGGGCATATCGATATTGTTTACGGGGCCCGTTCTCCTGCTGATATGATTCGTAAAAGTGAAGTCAGGGAGACCTGGCGCCAGGAACCCGATACTAGCGTTTACCTGACCGTAGATGCCGAGTTTCCGGACTGGGATGGCAATGTCGGTTTTGTTCCCAATTATGTTTCCGATCTGGCCTTCACACCTGAAAACCGTATAGCCGTTACCTGCGGGCCGCCAATTATGATCAAATTTGTCCTGCAGGCGCTGGAAAAACTGCAGTTCTCACCCGAGCAGGTCATTACCACACTCGAGATGCGTATGAAATGCGGTGTCGGCAAGTGCGGACGCTGCAACCTAGGCCCGGTTTATGTCTGTAAAGATGGACCGGTTTTCAGCCTGGCCGAACTTAATGCCCTGCCGGCTGAATACTAGAAGCATAGAAATAATAAGGGACATTACTCCATCGGAGCAGTGTTCCTTTTTTCAACAACAATCATCACCTATTCACCTGCAGCACAAAAATCCTGCACTGAATCGCCCATGCCGGATGCCTCTTTCCTGCCTGGCCGATTATCCTTATGACCCGTGCCGCCTGGGGTGCCAGGTGCAGTAGTGTGTTATAATTTACTAAATTGACAGTCAGGAAGGGAGTCTGGGCTCATCAACGAAAAAAAACTGCAAGAGCTTCTGGCAGCGGTTCAGGAAGGCCGGGTCAGCATAGATCAGGCCGTGGAGAGGCTGCGGATGTTTCCCTATGAAGATCTCGGTTTTGCCCGGGTTGATCACCAGCGCTACCTGCGCCGTGGTTTTCCCGAAGTGATCTACTGCCCCGGGAAAACAGTTGAGCAGATTGAGGCTATCGTTGAGCGTCTGGCTGCTTCGGGCGGCACTGTCCTGGCCACACGTGCCGAACCGGCAGTTTTTGACGTGATCAAGGCGAAACATCCCCGGGCGGAATATCATCCCCGGGCAAAGGCGCTGGTTATCCGCGGTGAAGTTGAGCCTGAACCCATGGGCTGCGTTGCAGTTGTATCGGCAGGTACTGCGGACCTGCCGGTGGCTGAAGAAGCGGCGCTGACAGCGGAACTGATCGGCAGCCGCGTTGAACGTCTTTACGATGTCGGCGTGGCCGGAATACATCGCCTTTTTGACAACTGGGATAAGTTAAGCCGGGCAAGGGTAATCGTGGTTATAGCAGGTATGGAAGGCGCCCTGGCCAGCGTAGTCGGGGGACTGGCCACCTGTCCTGTAATTGCCGTGCCGACCAGTGTGGGTTATGGCGCAAATTTTGGTGGATTGGCCCCGCTTTTAACTATGCTGAACAGCTGCGCTTCCGGAGTGGCTGTGGTTAATATTGACAACGGTTACGGTGCTGGCTACATGGCTGCCCTGATAAATCGGATCGGGGAAGGTGCTGCAGGTAAATGACCGAAAAGATCAAGACGAGGCAGAGGGTTATTTATTTTGACTGCTACAGCGGGATAAGCGGTGATATGACTCTCGGTGCTTTACTCGACAGCGGTTTGGAACTGGAACGCCTGCAGGAAGCACTGGCCGAACTGAAGCTTAGCGGTTATAAGCTGGATGCAGAAAAAATTTCCCGCGGCGGTATAGCCGGAACCAGGGCCATAGTCCGGCTAAAAGGCAGATCGCCCCATAAAAGACACCTGCCGGAAATTATCGGGTTGATTGATAAGTCTGCACTACCTGCAGTTGTACGCAAAAATAGTTCTGCTGTTTTTACCCGCCTGGCTGCAGCTGAAGCCGCAGTCCACGGCATACCTGTTGAAAAAGTTCATTTTCATGAAGTTGGAGCGGTCGATGCCATAGTCGACATTGTCGGCTCCGTATCAGCCCTGTTCCTGCTTGAAATTGATCGCATTTACTGCTCGCCGCTGCCCCTGGGCCGGGGCGAAGTAAAATCGGCACACGGGAGACTGCCCCTGCCTGCTCCGGCAACCCTGGAACTATTAGCTGAACGAAATGTGCCGATCGAAGGGCGTAACAGCGATTTTGAGCTGGTTACACCAACCGGGGCTGCAATTGTTACCACCCTGGCCGATGCATTCGGCCCTCTTCCGGCATTCAATATTGAGACTGTTGGCTATGGTGCCGGCAGTATCGACCCTGGTTATCCTAATTTCCTGCGCCTGATCTCAGGAAGTCTTCCTATCTCTAATCCGATCTATGAGGAGGAAGTGGCTGTAATCGAAACAAATATTGACGATCAAAATCCGGAAATTTTTGGCCACTTGATGGAAAAACTATTTTCAGCCGGTGCTCTGGACGTTTACTATACCCCGGTTCAGATGAAAAAAAACCGCCCTGCTGTCAAATTAAGCGTCCTTGCCGCCCCGGAAAAGGCCGGTTTGCTGCAGGAAATTATATTCTACGAAACATCGACCCTTGGATTTCGCCTGACCACGGCCCGTAAGATCATGCGGCCGCGGGAAGTAACATCCGTAGAAACCGAGTGGGGCCCTGTCAGGATTAAGTACAGTCCTATGCCTGACCGCGATCACCCCCTGCACTTTGCCCCTGAATACGAAGATTGTCAGAAGATAGCCCAAAAATCGGGCCTGCCGCTGAAAGAAATCTACAGGATTTCTGAATGCCTCTTCAGAAACCGGCTTTAATAACGTCTTCCTGGTAATTTCTTCCCTGTTAAAAACTTTGATAAAGTAGCAATTATAATGAATTCATTCAAAAAAGATTGAATATTATTGACATATGCAATATTATGTAATATAACAAATGAAGGAGGTGTATTAGATGAAAGAAAGTCAACTGCTGGAGCATATTAAAAGATTAAACAGCGTTTTCCTCCGACCGGAAAACCAGGCTCCGATCATGAATGATGGAGTTAAAGCTATAGCTGAGATAACCAGCGCTGCTGTTTTAGTGATAAATAAAGATGGAAAAATCCTGGCTGGCTGGTTGGACGAAGTCGGGGCTCAAGAGCGATTTAAGCGTTTGCTGGAAGAAGGTTCCGTTGATGAAGATCCTTACCTGCCTTCAATTCTTAAAACTGATGAGACTATGACAAATGGTCTTTTTCCTAATGAAACAGGTGGCATAGAAAAGAAAGAATCTTCGAATCAGAACGGTTTACTTCATACTGTTGTACCTATTAAGAGCAGCGGTAAAAATATAGCGGTCCTCTTATTATTCCATCCGGGCCGAAAACTTGAGCCTGGGTTATTGATCCTTTCTGAAATGAGCGCCTCCCTGATTGGCATGTTGATTATTCACCAGATTGCCGACCAGGTAGATCAAGAAAACAGAAACAGGGAATTGGCGGAAGGCGCTTTTGAAAGCCTTTCCTATTCAGAGGTTGAAGCTATTCGTGAGATTCTTAAAAATATAAACAACAATGAAAGCGTAGTTGTTGCCAGCAAGATAGCAGACAGCCTGGGAATAACCCGCTCTGTGATCGTCAATGCCCTGCGTAAATTTGAAAGCGCAGGCATTATTGAATCGCGATCACTGGGGATGAAAGGGACATTTATTCGGGTAAAAAATATCCACGCCCTCGAAATAGTTGCTTCCCGCTCGGAAAAAATGGGTTATATCCGTTAATATAAAGTAAAGATGAGCCTGGGATTTGTAGAGTTATTTAAGTAAAATCAGGTTTATAGTTAGGGAAAAAAGCGGCAGGATTTTCTCTGCCGCTTTTACATTAACTGAACCTTTATATTTATTATCGTGATTTGTTTTTTGCTGACTGATTGACAGCCTACGGGCAGGTTGTTACAATATGGTCTGATGTAAATCGAGATGGTGAAGATTTTGCGCCATAGGAGGTTTTTAGGTGTTTGTATTTTTAACAATGCTGGCAATTTTCATTGCCAAAATCGCCCATGTCAGCCTGGGTACGATCAGGATTATTTATTTAACCAGGGGAAACAGCATGGCTGCTGCTGTCATCGGTTTTTTTGAAGCTATTATTTACCTGGCGGCGCTAAGCATGGTATTAGCCAATATTGAAGCATGGTATAATATCCTGATTTACGGGTTTGGATTTGCTTCAGGTAATCTTGCCGGCAGTAAAATTGAAGAATACATTGCGGTTGGCTATGTCCATGTTCAAATAATAACTCTCAGTAACGGAGGAACTATTGAAGAATCACTGCGTGAAATGGGCTATGGAGTGACCTCAATGCCCTGTTATGGCCGGGAAGGGGAGCACTCAACTCTTCAGGTGCTGCTTAAACGCAAAGAACTGCCCACTCTTTTAAAACAGATGAAAAAGCTCGATCCTGATGCTGTAATCTCCATTTTTGATACACGCAGGATTATGGGAGGCTATTTTTCAAGGATGAAAGCGAAATAGTGGAGAACAATTATCGAAAACAGCTTATTCAGTCCCATAAAGCAATCGGGGTAATTGATTCCGGAGTCGGAGGATTGACGGTTGTCCGCGAAATAAGCCGGGTTATGCCCAATGAGAGTATTATATATTTTGGTGATACTGCACGCATGCCTTACGGGCCGCGCCCTTATGATGAAGTGCGCCGCTTTGCTTTTCAAATGATCGATTTCCTGCAGCATCAGGAGATTAAAATGATAGTAGTAGCCTGTAACTCTGCAACGGCAGCAGGGCTTCATTACTATCAGCAGAAATGTGAGTATCCGGTTCTCGGGGTAATAGAACCAGGGGTGAGAGCAGCCCTTGCCCAAAGCCGCAGCGGCAGGATAGGTGTGATTGGCACTGTGGGAACAATTAACAGTTCGGCTTATGAAAAAAAATTAAGACAGAAAAACGGAAGCCTGCATTTGGCCAGCAAAGCCTGCCCTTTGTTTGTGCTGCTCGTAGAAAACAACCTTGTCCATACTCCTGAAGCAAAGAAGGTTGCCCACGAATATTTAGATCCCCTGGTCAGTGAAAATATTGATTCCCTGATTCTCGGCTGCACTCACTACCCCTTGATGGAAGGCTTGATCCAGGAAGTGGTCGGACCATCAGTCAGGTTGATTAATTCTGCCGAGGAAATTGCGGTTGAAGTAGAAGAGTTATTGAAAAAAAGCAATATGGCCAATCCACTTGCAAGCGACAGCCACCGCTACCGTTTCTTCGTCAGCGGCAGCCCGGAAACTTTTGAAGAGGTTGGTGCCAAATTACTCCAACATGATATCAAAGCCTACCAGGTAAAACTAAGCTGAAAGCCGCCCTTCACATAGCCCTTAAGCGCTTTATCCTCTCTGCTGCCGGCGGGTGTGTTGAAAAGAGTACGCTGGCCCTGTTTCCGGATCTTGCGCCCAACGCAGGATTAACGATATAGAGCCCATTAAGAGCGCTGTTGTCGATCGGGCTTTTTTTAACCTGTTGTTCGGTTATTTTTTCCAGTGCACTGGCTAACCCTTCTGGATAACCGGTAAAGTCGGCAGCTGTGGCATCGGCCAAATATTCGCGCTGCCTGGAAATAGCGAATTTGAGCAGCTGGGCAAAAATTGGAGCCAGGATAGCCAGAATGATTAATGCCGCAATGGCAATTAGCTGGCCCTGGCCGCCCTTGCGGCCGCCCCGGCCCATTCCTCCAAAAAAGACCATATTCCTGGCAATTACACTTACAAAAACGATTGTCCCGGCCAAAACGATAGCCACTGTAGCCAGCAGAACATCGTAGTTATTGATGTGGGCCATTTCATGGGCGATCACCCCTTCCAGCTCCTGACGGTTCAGACGTTTCATCAACCCCCTGGTGACTGCTATAATAGCATTTTGCGGGTTGCGGCCGGCTGCAAAAGCGTTGGGCACTTCGGTTTCAATGATGTAAACTTTGGGCATCGGTTTACCGGCAGCAATACTTAATGCCTCAACGGTATTGTATAGAAAAGGTTCCTGCTGCTTGGAGACCTCCCTGGCCCCGGCCATCGAAGTAACTACACTCTGCCCGCTGAAAAAACTGATCAAAAAAAGGACCCCGAAGACCAGTCCGGCCAGGATGATGCCAAGAATTGGTTCGCCAATATATATACCGGCAAAATAGCCTATTACTGCGAATAATACGGCATAAAGGAAAAAAAGGAAAAAGGTTCGTCTTTTATTGGCTGCTATGCGCCCGTAAATTGGATCCATTATTAATTATCACCGCCTTGCATCTCAACATTGGGGACTCTGCGAACCTGTTCTGATTCCACAGCAAAAAACTCCCGGGTCTTAAAATTAAACAGTCTGGCTATGTAGTTGGATGGGAATCTCTGGATTACCATGTTCAGGACCATAACTGTCCGGTTATAACGCTGCCGGGCATAAGCGATCTTATTTTCGATGCCGGCCAGTTCCTCCTGCAGCATCAGGAAATTCTGGTTGGCCTTTAGATCGGGGTAATTTTCCGATACAGCAAAAAGGGTTTTTAATGCCCTGGCCGCCGTTTGATCGGCGCCGGCATTTTCCTGGACAGTCGAAGCCTTAAGCCAGTCTGTCCTCGCTTTTGTAATTTCCTCCAGGACCTGCTGTTCATGCTTCATGTAGCCCTTCACTGTTTCCACCAGGTTGGGCACCAGGTCAAACCGTTTCTGCAGCAGGGTGTCGATATTCGAGTAAGCTGTATCGGCCATGTTGCGTAAGCCAACCAGGCGGTTATAGGTATAGACAGAAAAAGCAACAATCAGGATCAGTATTGCCGGTAAAATATAAGTTGTATCCATAAATAAACCTCCTCTATAAACCTTTTTACTATTTCTTTTTTTCGTGTATTTATCCTCTAGCTATAACCCTGAGATTAAAAAATAAATATCCCTGCCGCAGCTGGCTAAAGAGAAGGAAATTGCCCCGGGGTAGGGGAATAAAAGTGGGAATAAGAAAGGAGTAGAATGATGCGAGTAGACGGCAGAAAGAATAACGAAATGCGGCTGATAAGGATAACACGATCATACCTGAAGTACCCGGAAGGCTCGGCTCATATCGAGCTTGGGGATACAAGGGTCATCTGCACTGCCTCCATCGAGGAGAAAGTACCCTCATTTTTAAAGGGAATGGGTCAGGGTTGGGTTTCAGCTGAATATGCCATGATACCCGGATCTACTGCCGTGCGCGTCTTAAGGGAAAGGGGTAAAGCCAACGCCCGCAGCCTTGAAATACAGCGCCTGATCGGCCGTTCGCTTCGTTCGGTGGTTGATCTCCGCTCCCTGGGTGAGAGAACAATCTGGCTCGATTGTGATGTGATCCAGGCCGATGGTGGAACGCGCACGGCGGCAATCAGCGGCGCCTTTGTCGCCCTGGCAGAAGCTCTTTTTTACCTGAAGCAGAAGGAACAGCTTGAACGGTTCCCTCTTTACGATTACCTTTCAGCGGTCAGTGTGGGTCTTTATAAGAATGTGCCGATGCTTGATCTGGCTTTTGAAGAAGATTCCGGGGCTGGTGTCGATATGAATGTTGTTATGACTGCAGCGGGGAAGCTGGTTGAAGTTCAGGGCTCCGCCGAAGATAAGCCATTCAGCCGTGAGCAGATGGATGAACTGATCGACCTTGCCTCAGCTGGGGTTAAGGAGATTACTGCTCATCAAAAGGAAGTATTAGGTCCGGAGATTTGTTCTCAAATCGCCGCTTTCGGAAGTTATTATATAAGCCAGGAAGAGCAGGGGGTATAGTGCAGTTTTGAAGAAGCTGGTTTTAGCCACAGGCAACCGGGATAAGGTCTTGGAAATTAAAGCGCTGCTGCAGGGGTTGCCCGTGGAAGTGCTTACCCTGGGTGATTATCCCGATTTGGTTATGCCCGATGAAGACAGGCCCACTTTTGCCGGTAATGCCATAAAAAAAGCAGAAGCCATATCGGCTGCCACGGGTGAAATCGCGCTTGCTGATGATTCAGGGTTAACAGTCGACGCCCTCGGTGGTCGTCCCGGAGTTTACTCGGCACGTTACGCCGGTGAAGCGGGCAGCTACAAGGCCAACAACCTCCTCCTGCTGAAAGAGCTTAAAGGTGTTCCACCCGAAGGGCGCAGTGCTTCCTTCAGGTGTGCTATTGCTGTTGCTGTGCCCGGTGATCAAACTTACATTATCGAGGAAAGCTGCTCCGGAAGGATAATTGAAAAACTGCAGGGCAAAGGTGGTTTCGGGTACGACCCCCTGTTTTATTATGAACCGGCAGGGAAAACTTTTGCAGAGATGTCTGCTGCAGAAAAAAACAAGGTCAGCCACCGCGGTAAAGCCCTGAGCCGCACGCGTGAACTACTTGACAGACTGCTAAAATAGTTTCTTTAGCGGTATCCTGTAAACTCAGCATCTTCATAACCGGGCTCAAGCATTTCCAGCGTAATAAAATCGATAGCTCGCCGCAGGCCCTCCTCTGCGTTTGCAAGCTTCCCCAAAACATCTCTTCTGTGGTTGGGAGTAAAAAGATAATTAATGGCCAGGGCGCAGACAGCTCCAAGCAGAGCTGTCAGGATTTGTTCGAAAGAAAAAGTTAAGGGAGGAAAATCAGTGGCACTGAAGATGACAGTAATGCCCTTAACTTCAACCAAGCGGTTCCAGGCGACAGGTAAAGTGACGAGCCACCGGAGGCTGATATATCATTTTTAA
>JBNJHN010000024.1:0-25492 GCA_051748565.1 Bacillota bacterium
ATTTTGCTGGGCTTAGCAGCAGCAAGGTTCATCGGCCTTCACTCAGGTATTATTGGTGCCGTGCTGCTAACTGGCCTCGGCCTGTTCGCAGTAATTGTAGGATTCCTGGACAATCAAAAAGATGCGCACTTAGGCCGGAGGGTAACCCGTTGGAGTGGGTTGGTACTGCTGGCGGCAGGTTTAAGCCTTGACAACCTGATGGTGGGCTTCAGCCTCGGTTTGGGCGATGCCCCACCTTTGGCCGTGGCTACTACTATTTTGATCTTTTCGGTAATTTTTACCTGGCTCGGTTTACAGCTTGGCCATGAATCACGCCGTCGTTGGGAACGTCCGGCAAAAATAGCTGCAGGTGTTTTGTTAATCTTATTGGGTGTTTCCAGCGGTGCAGGTTTATTATAAAAGGACCGGGATTTTCATTTTCAACTTGTGTTGATGTATTCCCACCTTTTTTTCAGTGTTGAAGGTGAGATAGTTCATGTGAGAACGCATTTAATATCACATTCATTTTTTTTAGTACACTACCTCCGTCCCCGTGTACCATTGTCAATAATTTAATACAAAACCTTAGTTTCTGTGTACTATTATTAATGGTTTTGGTTAATAATT
The DNA here is from genome assembly GCA_051748565.1 of Bacillota bacterium. Taxonomy (GTDB): domain Bacteria; phylum Bacillota; class Dethiobacteria; order DTU022; family DTU022; genus SKPH01. The sequence goes on from JBNJHN010000024.1 coordinate 607, forward strand.
TTTTTTAAAACCGCTCTCCGCTCTTTCCAATCGGGCATCAACTCGGTTAAAAAATCGTAGAACCGGTCATCATGTTTTCGGTTTTTAAAGTGAGCCAGTTCATGCAGAATTACATAATCGATGCACTCCAATGGTGTCTTCATCAGCTCGGTATTTAAAGTGATTCTATTCCTGTTCCAGGAACAGGAACCCCACCTGGTTTTCATAGTCCTGATTGTAATGCCGGGTTTTTCGATTTCATATTGGATGACCCGGGGATATACTCTTTCCAGTGATTCGTGAAAGGTTGCTTTAGCATTTTCTTTATACCAGAGGTTGAATAACTCCTCTTTTCGGAAAAAACAGTTTTCATCTTTAACAAAAAGAAAGATCTTTCCCCCGTTTAAAATAATCTCTTCTTTCCGCCCTTCCGGCAGCACCTGCAGCAGATAGTCTTTCCCGAGATATGGAATGATTTCCCCGCTAATATATTGATGCTTAAAATTCAATTTTCGTTTTTCATCAAAATGCTTAATATTTTTTAAAATCCAGGGTGCCCTCTTGATAACCAGTTTCTCTATAAATTCAAAGGGTACAGCATTATTTGCAGATACAACCACGGTTGAATCCGGCCGGACTTTGAGATTCACATTCTTAACTTTCTTTTTGACAAGCGTGAAAGGAATTGTTGTTCCTTCGTAGTTTATTGTATGATTTTCCATAACCGCTCACCCTGTATTATTTGTTTGTCCATGCAGTAATATGATTTATAAAAATACACGTCCTTTTCTTTCCTCGGCTGCTTTAATCCTAATTTAATAGTCTCCATAGTCTGAATCTAACATATTATCGATTTGCTTGCTAATTTAGAGTAAACGCTATTATAATTAAACTTGGTTCGACTGCTTAAATCTTTTCTTTAGCAAATGATATTTACCGTAAACAAGGAGCGATACTGCCATTGTAAAAAAGGTTAGTGAACCCTATGCCGGCTTTGCCGGCATTTATGACCAGATTATGTGCGGAGTGGATTATGATGGCTGGGCCGATTATGTTGAACAATTACTGAATCACTTTGCAAAAAGGCCCCGCTCCCTGGTTGATCTGGCCTGCGGCACAGGAAGTTCGACTTTACCTTTTGCCAAACGAGGCTATCAAGTTGCCGGGGTAGATCTCTCAGCAGCCATGCTCTCCCAGGCCCGTCTTAAAGCAAAAAGGGGAAACTTGGATATCACTTTTTATCAGTCGGATCTGTGCCTGCTTGAACTGCCGGAGAAATTTGATCTTGCAGTGCTATTTCAAGACGGCCTAAACTATATATTATGCGAACAGCAGTTGGAGCGGGCTTTATTAAAGATTTTCGATCTACTTAACCCCGGCGCACTTTTTATTTTTGACCTGACCCTTCCACATCTGCGCTTCGATAATAATAACAGCAGCTTATGCTGGGTTGATGAAGATGATTTTTCACTAATCTGGGAAACCGATTACTGCACCAGTACAAATCTTTGGTCAGTCCTGCTGACTGTATTCCACCGCACTGAGAACGGCTTTTTCGAAAAGTTCCAGGAAAGACATCAGGAAAAAAACTATGAACCGGAATTGGTGAAAGAATTGCTTAAAAAGACCGGGTTTGCCCTACTCGGCCTCTACCCCACTTTCAACCTGGAACCGACAAACGGCTCTGAACAAAAACTTACTTTTGTTGCAGAAAAGGGGCAGGATCCTGGTCCATATTAGAATTTACCTTGGCCAGGCTTTATTCAGGTTAAAACTCGCAGGAGTTTACCGTCCTGGGGAAAGGAATAACATCTCTGATATTGCTGACACCGGTAAAATACATAATTGCCCTTTCAAAACCGAGTCCGAAACCGGCATGCTTAACCCCACCGTACTTACGCAGATCCAGGTACCAGTGCAAATCTCCTGGATCGATATTAAAATCGCCCATTCGTTTTAATAGGATATTCTCCCGCTCTTCTCTCTGGCTGCCGCCTATGATTTCGCCCACTCCGGGCACCAGCAGGTCCATGGCGGCTACTGTTTGTTGATCATCATTCAGGCGCATGTAAAAAGCTTTTACATCCTTGGGGTAATCAGTGACAAAAACCGGCTTGTGATAAACTTTTTCGGTCAGGTAACGTTCATGTTCGGTCTGCAAGTCCTTACCCCATTCTACCGGATATTCAAACTTATCCTTCGCATTCTGCAGAACTTCTATGGCCTCGGAATAGGTGATGCGGGTAAATTCAGCGGTCAAAATATTTTTTAACCTTCCCTGCAGACCTTTATCGACAAACTGGTTGAAAAAAGCCATCTCAACCTCAGCCTTTTCCAGGAGACTGCAGATCAAATGCTTGATCATTTCTTCTGCCAGGTCCATATTATCATTTAAATCGGCGAAGGCAATTTCGGGCTCGATCATCCAAAATTCTGCAGCGTGCCTGGGTGTATTTGAATTTTCAGCCCTGAAAGTAGGCCCGAAAGTGTAAACATCCCTAAAAGCGAGAGCAAAAGCTTCCGCCTCCAGTTGGCCGCTGACAGTGAGATTTGTTTTTTTTCCGAAAAAATCACAGGAGTAATCAACTTTACCTTCATCGGTCAAAGGAGTTTTTTGGGGATCCAAAGTGGTCACTCTGAAGAGCTCACCGGCCCCTTCGGCATCATTAGCAGTTATGATTGGAGCATGCAGGCAGATAAAACCTTTATCCTGAAAATATTGATGAACAGCAAAAGAGAGCAGCGAACGAACCCTGAAAACCGCTGTAAAGAGGTTGGTCCTCGGGCGCAGGTGAGCTAATTCTCTTAGAAATTCCCTGCTGTGTCGTTTCGGTTGGATCGGATAATCCTCGGGGGCAAAGCCCTCAGGTATAACTTCTCTGGCTTTTATCTCGAAAGGCTGCCTGGCTTCGGGAGTCAACACCAGCTGGCCGGTTACAGTTACCGAAGAACCGACACCCAGCCTGGCAATCTGATCGTAATTGGCTAAAAACTCTTTTTCATAAACGATCTGAATCGTGTTAAAATGAGTTCCGTCGTTTAAGGCGATAAAACCGAATGCTTTCTGATCGCGGTTATTCCTTACCCAACCGCTCATGATTATCTGTTTATCTGCATAAGCCTCAACATCCTGAACAAGCTGCCTGACTGTTACTTTTTCCATCCTCACCCCTCCTAACCTTATATATTTAGTGGACCTAAAAGTAATGCTTTGGAATTAACAACTTAACTGCTTTGAATAAGCTGACCGATATTCCATAGTATCAAACCCGCCAAGGTTATGATCACTTTAAAATAGATTAAATTATTTTTCTTTCCTGGTCAGCATTGATGTCAGGTAGCCAATGACAAAACCGCCTACCAGGACAAAGGCTATAAGAATGATCTGGGACATTGATATGGTCCAAAAGAGCAGATTTAAGGTAATGACATGCGTGTTTTGGGCCAAAATTATTAAAAATAGAACTAAAAGCACCAGAATAACAATTACTTTCGGTTTCATATCCTTCTTACCCCCATTTCGGATAAATAATTAAATACTTGTTTGTTTCATACCTTATAATTAGCCGTTGGTAAATATATTCCCTCCCTTTAATTAAATATGACAAACCTAAAATCAGATTTCTTCATCCCGCAGGGTTTCCAGGACCTTCTGTTCGGGATAAAACATGAAGCATGTGAAACTACACAGAGCAGCAAACACAACAACTAAGGCGCTTAATTGGATGCCCAGTGGCTGGGCAATATCTCTTCCGAAAGCAGAAAGAAGATAAGCGAAAACTACACCGGCTATTGCAATGGTCAGTTTAAGCGGTATTGCCCGGGCACCAAAAAACATTGCTTCACGTCGCTGCCCGGTTCGATAATAATCAGCCCGGGCCAGGTCGGCTATGGTCGGGTTGATCAGGATTGTAAGTACAGCCAGTGGGAATCCGGCCAAAACAAACATGCCCATGCTGATATGGAAATAGATACCGGTCAAATTAAAAGATAGCAAAAATATTACCAGTCCGCTAAAAGCAAGAATTAGAACTCCTGTAGTGATAACCCTTTTTTTTCCTGCTTTTTTAGCAAGAATATTGACCAGGGGAAAGCAGAGCAAAGCTCCCCCGATGGTTAGTCCGGCCAGGACAATCATAAAACGCTCATCCATCTGAAATAGCACCACAGCATAATAGATTAAGCCCAGGGTTATTGTGTTCATGGCAAACTGAAGAAATATTTCACCACTCAAAAAAATGCGAAAAGGTTTAACTCCGAAGGTATGGCGTAAAGATTGCCACGTTCCTATCCGCAGCGCCTCCACCGGAAGAGTGTGCACCTTCTCATTGAATCCCATCGTTGCCGTGTATAAAAGGATTCCCGAGAAAACAGCAAAAATACCAGCCGTGTAACGATAAGCTGTACGCAGCTCAATTCCCACATCCTGCATACTGCCCGTTAAAAAGGGAAATAGCACGGCAACAAGAACCATCCCGATCAAGCCAAAGAAGGCTATCATCGTCGAGAGATTTATACGCAGCAAGTTGTTGTGGCCAAGTTCTGGCAGCAAAGCCAGGTAGGGATTGACATATGAAGTAAAGGCCAGATAAAAAAGGGCCATAAAAAGGCCGAGCCAAAATCCGTTAAGCAAAGATGGGCCTGCTAAGTCGGGTGGGTGAAAAACCAATAAGGCCGAAAGCGCCAGGGGCAGGCTGCCAAGAACTAAAAACAGCTTACGACGTCCCAGACGGGACCTGTTATTGTCACTTAATGAAGCAATAATCGGATCGGCAAAACCATCAAATATACGACCGATGAGAAGGGCGGCACCCAGCACTGTAAAAAATCCTAAAAAAGTGCGATCGTGAATCAGGTTGGGGAGTTCAAGCTCCCCGGGAGGCAGGTAGTAAAAAGGTACATAGAGTAGGATTAACCGCTCAAGCATTGTAAAGGCAGCGCTTCCTGATGCATAAATCAGTTGTCCTGCTAAAGACAGAGGGACCGCTGTTTTCTGTTCCATCGATTCCTCCATTTCTGTGCACTATTTTGTTATCCGTGCCCAGCTATCTCTTAGCTGAACAATACGGTTAAATACCGGTGTCCCATCTCCGGATTTTAAGGGATCAAGGTAGAAATAGGCTTTACGCAGGAACTGGAAGCGGCTGCCTGGTGCTGCCTCAGCGACTGCCGGTTCAGCAGGCACATCTTTACAGACAACCAATGAATGAGGGTTAATATGGCTTATGAAATCTTTTTCATCGTCTTCTTCGGGGTTTTCTACCGTGAAAAGGGTATCGTAAAGGTTGACTGTTATCCTGGCTGCATGCCTCACCGATACCCAGTGAATGACCCCCTTGACTTTTTTCCCACTGGTATCCGACCCGCTTTTTGTCTGAGGATCGTAACTACAATGAAGCTCTGTAATTCTGCCGTCAGCATCCTTACATACTTTTTCACAGCGGATAATATAAGCTCCTTTAAGCCGTACTTCCCTGCCCGGAGCTAAACGAAAGAATTTTTTCGGTGGATCTTCCATGAAATCATCGCGCTCTATATAGATCTCACCGCTAAAAGGAACCTGCCGGGTGCCGGCTGTTTCGGAGGCCGGAATATTTTCCATTTCACACAGCTCAGTTTTTCCGGCAGGCCAATTAGTGATTAAGACCCTGACAGGATCAAGCACAACCATCAGGCGGGGTGCCGTGGTTTCCAGCTCCTGGCGGATACAATGTTCCAATAAGGCCAAATCGACAGTACTGTCCGCCCTGGATACTCCGACACGTTCCTGGAAATCGGCTATAGCATGTGGAGTTATCCCTCTCCTTCGCAATCCGGCAATGGTTGGCATACGGGGATCGTCCCATCCGTCAACATGATTTTCTTCTACAAGCCTGCGCAGTTTGCGCTTACTCATAACAGTATAATTCATATTCAGACGGGCAAATTCAGTCTGGCGGGAACGGAACCTGACCACTTCGGGCATCAGTTCAACTGCATTATCAACAATCCAATCGTAAAGCGGACGGTGGTCTGTATATTCGATCGAACAGAGGGAATGGGTGATACCTTCAATAGCATCGGAAAAGGGATGATCAAAGTCATACATGGGGTAAATGCACCACTTGTCACCGGTACGGTGATGATCGGCGTGCAGAATACGGTAAATCACCGGATCACGCATATTTAAGTTTCCTGAAGCCATATCGATCCTGGCCCTGAGCACCCGGCTTCCATTAGGAAATTCTCCTCCACGCATTCGTTCGAAGAGATCAATGTTTTCTTCAACGGTGCGATCACGGTAAGGACAAGCAGTGCCGGGCCTGGTCAGGGTGCCCCGGTATTCCCTTATTTCCTCCTGATTCAGATCACAAACATAAGCACGACCTGCCTTGATCAGGCGCAGGGCAAACTGGTACTTGATTTCAAAGTAATCTGAGCTAAAAAAAAGCCGATCTTCCCAATCAGCCCCCAACCAGCGTATATCTTCGATAATCGAGTCGACAAACTCCTGTTCCTCTTTTACCGGATTTGTATCGTCGAAACGGAGGTTAAATTTACCGTTAAAAACTTTTGCTATCCCATAGTTCAACAGAATAGCCTTGGCATGCCCAATGTGCAGGTAACCATTTGGTTCGGGGGGAAAGCGGGTATGCACGGGACTATCCTTAAGCAACCCTTTATTAAGATCTTCCCTGATCATTGTATAAATAAAATTTGTTTTGCATTCATTTTCATTTTTTTCTTTCATGGATATCTCCTATCCCAGGCACTGCCTAACGAGTTATAATTTGCCGCAGAACCTTAATTCTATTCCACCGTTACACTTTTTGCCAGATTGCGGGGCTTGTCGACCGAACTGCCGCGGGCAAGGGCGGTATAATACGCAATAAGCTGAGTCGGCACCGCGCTTAATATTGGAGCCAGGATATCATTGACCGGAGGCAGGTAAAAAACTAATTCCACATGTCGGGCTACTTCATCAAAACCTTTCTGGGTAATGGCAAAAACTGCTCCGCCGCGGGCTTTTACTTCCTGGATATTACCGAGAGTTTTTTCAGAGACTGCTTTCTGTGTAACCAGAGCAATAACCGGGATCCCTTCGACAATAAGAGCAAGGGGGCCGTGCTTGAGTTCACCGGCTGCGTATGCTTCGGCATGAATATAAGATATCTCTTTCAGCTTCAGTGCTCCTTCCATGGCCACAGGGTAATCCAGGTTACGGCCAACAAAAAATGCACTTTCCCATTTTGCCAGGTGATCACAGTATGAGCGCAGCTTGGATAGACTTTCTTCGGAAAGTATCTCCTTCAAATGACCGGGGAGAACAGTCAGATCCTCAATCAGTTTCCTGGCCATTTTTGGATCAATGCTGCCGCGGGCTTCACCCAGGTAAAGTGTGAACAGGTATAAGGCAACCAGCTGGGTCAGGTAAGCCTTGGTAGAAGCAACGGCAATTTCCGGGCCGGCCCATGTATATAAAACCTGGTCTGCTTCCCGGGAAACCGAACTGCCTACTACATTGGTAATAGCTAATACTTTCAATCCTTTCTGCCGGGCCAACCGCAGGGCAGCTAAGGTGTCTGCAGTTTCACCGGATTGGCTGATCACAAGCACCAGCTGATTTTTACCTAAAAGAGGTTCCCGGTAGCGAAATTCTGAGGCAACATCGACTTCAACCTGGACCCCGGCCACTTTTTCTATAATAGCCTTACCGAGAAGACCGGCATGGTAAGCGGTACCGCAGGCAACAATATAAATCTTTTCCAGGGAAGATAATTCTTCATTAGTAAATTCCAGCTCACTTAAGGTTACTTTACCGGAAGCTGCATCGACTCGCTGCCGCATGGTCTCTTTTACTGCAGTAGGCTGTTCCATGATTTCTTTAAGCATAAAATGATCGTATCCGCCCTTTTCAGCGGCTTCTATGTCCCAGGTTATTTCAAATATTTCCCGGTCCAGTATTTTTCCACTGGCGTCAGATATTTCAACTTCACCAGCGGTTATTGATGCAAATTCACCATCTTCCAAGATCTTGGTTTTACGGGTATGGGCAAGTATGGCGGGTATGTCTGATGCAACTAGATTTTCACCTTTACCAAGCCCGATAATAAGCGGGCTGTCCTGACGGGCGCAAATAATACGTTCCGGTTCCTTGATCGTTATTACAACCAGCGCATAAGAGCCTTTAACCCGTTCTACCGCTTTTCGGACAGCTTCTAACAAATCGCGTTCATAATATTCTTCAATCAGGTGGGCCAGGACTTCAGTATCTGTTTCTGAGCAAAACTTGTGTCCTTTTTCCTCTATTAACCACTGGCGCAGGGATTGGTAATTTTCAATAATACCGTTGTGAACAACGGCAATCTCTTCGTTGCAGCTGCAATGGGGGTGGGCGTTTTTATCTGTTGGCCTGCCATGAGTAGCCCAGCGGGTATGGCCAATACCTGCAGCAACTTTTTTAAACTGATCACCCAGCCTGCTTTCCAGATCGGAAACAGATCCCGCTGCTTTGCTTATAATAAGGCGTCCATCACACTGCAGCGCAATGCCGGCCGAATCATAGCCGCGGTATTCAAGTTTTCTTAGACCATCTATCAAGATATTTGCTGCATCCCCGGTACCTGTATAACCAACAATACCACACATATATTTACCCCCATTTGTTTAAACGGTTTAAGGTCTTTGTGTCCCTGAAACAATTTGGGGAGGGATGCTGTTCCCCTCCCCAAAAACTAAATTGCCTCTATTATTACTCGTCTGTCAAAGTAAGATTTAAGACTGTTCTTTGGCAATTACTTCAGTAAGAGAGCGGGCATATTCCTCAAGTTTTTCTTCAGGCAAAGGCGCTTCGAGCATAACCCTGATTTTTGGTTCAGTTCCCGACGGGCGGACCAGGATGCGGCCATGCCGGCCAAGCTCCTTCTCCACCCGGTTAATTGCAGCTTTGATTTTTGGGTTATCCGACCAGCCCTCCTTAGTAGCCACTTTTTGATTAACTAAAACCTGGGGTAGTCGCTCCAGATGGGAAGCAAGCTGGGAAAGGGAATGCTGTTGTTCCTGTATAACCTTAAGCAGCTGCAATGCAGTAAGCAAACCATCTCCGGTAGTGGCATGATCAGAGAAAATAATATGTCCCGATTGTTCACCACCAAGATTATAGCCGCCTTTTATCATTTCTTCAAGAACATAACGGTCACCCACAGAGGTGCGAATTACCTTTAAACCTTGCTCTTCAGCAAAAATATCGAGCCCGCCGTTACTCATTACCGTTGCAACTAAAGTATCCTGCTTAAGCAGGTTCTTTTTTTTCATATCAGCGGCACAAATTGCCATCACTGCATCGCCGTCAACAACAGCCCCTTTTTCATCGACAGCAATCAGCCGGTCAGCATCTCCATCAAAAGCAAGGCCAACAGAAGCTCCGTTTTCTATCACAGCACGCTCTAAATCCGCAGTATCCGTAGCACCGCAGCCAACGTTTATCCGACTGCCATCAGGCTCATCGTGCAGCATCCTTACCCTGGCACCCAGGCGTTCCAGCAGCTCACCGGCCACCCGGCAGGCTGCTCCATGGGCACAGTCAACAATAAGGTTCTGGCCTTCAAGTGAAACAGCCGTATCTCTTAAGTGATCTAAATATTTCTCGAGAGCTTTCCCGTCAATAGAAGACTGCCCCAGCAAAGCACCTTCGGGGCGGGGCAATTCATCAATATTATTATAATAAATCTCTTCAATTTTATCTTCCAGGGCGTCGGGCAATTTTAGGCCACGACTGTCAAATATTTTCAGGCCGTTATCTTCGATTGGGTTGTGAGATGCTGAAATAACAACTCCTGCAGAAGCCTTAAATTCCCTGGTCAGGTAAGCTACAGCAGGTGTCGAAGTTATACCGAGAATTCTTACTTCACCTCCTGCAGAGGTTATCCCGGCCACAAGTGCACCTTCGAGCATAGAGCCTGAAAGACGTGTATCGCGTCCGATCATAAATAAGGGGCTTTTATGTTCCCGGCCTAAAACCCACGCCGCTATTCTTCCAATCTTAAAAGCAAGTTCAGGTGTTAAATCACGATTGGCCACACCCCTGATTCCGTCAGTTCCAAATAATTTGCCCAATAACATGCCTCCTTTACTCGTTGTCGTTACTTTCAGGTATTATAATCCTCTCAAATTCAAGTCGCACAGTAATCAAAGAGGGATCGATCACCACGTCTAATACCCGGTTTCCATCTTCATCATAAGCAATAGGCGTGAGTTCAACACTTTCAATTAACCTCATACCGCTTATATTAATTAAAAGCACTACCCGGTCCACTCTTTCAAAAATAGAGGAAGGCGCCCCGACCAAAACCTCTTCAGGTATGATCTCATATTCAGCAAGCTCCCATCCTGTGGCCGGTGCTCCAACAATATTTAGCTCCACTTCGAAATCTTCGGAACGATAAACTTCGATACTAACCCTGACCTGTTCGGGCTGGACTGAAATAAGGGTTAACCCGCGCGGCGGCTGGCCATGCACCGGGATCAGGTGGTTGCCCGGTTCTCTTCCGTTAAGATCTACAAAGGCACCGATCTCTTCAACTGTCAGATCATCGAAATCTTCAGGGAGGCCTTCGAGGGTAATATCGACGCTGGTGGGTATATCTGTAACCACATATTCCGGATTCAGATTATCTACCCTTAAGGGCACCTGGAATAAAATACGCGAAGGTGTTTCCCGTGTAATTTGATCGCCAGTCACAAAAAGCCATAGTATAACCGCTATAAAAATTGCCATTACCCGGGCAAAGTTGTTGCTGCGTAAAAATTTTTCCATGCTATTTACTGTTCCTCCATGACCAGAGACTGAAACCTTCTTTACGATCAGGTAAAAGCAGGTCTTTTAGTACTGCCCGCAGTTTCTTTTCATCTAAGTAACGGGTTAAAACACCATCATGTGCTACAGAGATAATACCGGTTTCTTCCGAAATAATTATCGCCAGGGCATCAGAATATTCAGTGATGCCGATACCGGCACGATGCCTGGTACCCAGTTCTTTGCCCAGGTTGGGATCTTCAGTTAGTGGCAGGTAACAGCCTGCGGCAACTATTTGATTACCCTGAATGATAACTGCCCCGTCGTGAAGGGGGCTGCGGGGGAAAAATATATTTACCAGAAGCTCAGCAGTTACTACTCCTTCAACTGAAATACCTGTGTCGATATATTCCTTAAGACCTGTTGAACGTTCAATAACTATTAACGCCCCGATACGCTTTTTAACCAGGACAGGGATAGCCTTGATCAGTTCATCGAGCATACTTTCAAAATCTTGAACGCTCCAGTTCCAATAAGTTGATTTAAAAATTTTGCCCCGGCCCAGGTGTTCAAGAGCCCGGCGCAGTTCAGGTTGGAAAACGATAGGAATAGCGATAAGGCCAACTGTCATGGTCTGCCGCAGGGTCCAGTGGAGGGCATTAAGACCTGTTTGATCACTAATAATCATAGCCAGCAACAGGACAATGAGTCCTTTAACCAGCTGTTCGGCCCGGGTGCCGCGAATAATCACAATCAATCTGTAAAAAACATAAGACATGATTACAATATCAACCACATCGCGCCATTCCACATTCAATTGAAGAACTGCTGCAACTATACGTTCCCAGATGGCCACTATCTGTTGAACCCTCTTTTTTAGATTTCTGGTCAGGCAGGCTGAAGTTTTCTGCCTATCTGTATGATTATTTTATTCGCTTTTTAATCTGTAAATACCTGCAAAGATATTAGTAAGTTAACATAAATTATCCGGTAAAACAATATTAATTCTTTTATTGCATTTATTGCAGGCAGCACCATTGAGACCTGTTGAACTGATCCGGTAACCGCTGCGCTTTATCAGCAGGTTACCGCAATAGGGGCATACAGTATCACTGGAACCCGGTAAATCTATATTGCCCAGGTAAACATAGCGCAGATATTTATTTGCGATATCCCTGGCTCTCTCCATTACCTGTGGAGAGGTTGGAGGCAGATCAAGCTTATACTGGGGAAAATAACGGGAGTAATGCAAAATCAGATCTGGACTAAGGGTCCCCAGCCAGCTGGCCAGGGAATCCTGTTCGGCATCGCTGTCGTTCAGTGATGGTATGAGCAGGCAGGTAATTTCAACATGGCATTTCTTAACAGCTGCTTCGACAGTTTCAATTACCGGATCTCTTAGACCATGGCAATATTCCCGGTAGAAAGAATCGCTAAAAGCTTTTACATCAATATTCATTGCGTCGATAACAGAAAGAAGTTCACGAAGGGGCTCTCGGTTAATATAGCCATTAGTGACCAGTACATTGCAATAGCCATGCTCGTGCAGAAGAGAGGCAGTATCATAAACAAATTCAAACCAGATAGTAGGTTCGTTGTAAGTATAGGCAATACCGGGGACTTTTTCGGGCCCGCCCGCTTTTGTCAGCATGGCCAGGATTTCTTCCGGGCTGACTAAATCTGATGTCTGATCAGGTCTGCCCCGGGCCAGGGACCAATTCTGGCAGAAAGAGCAAAGTAAATTACAACCAAAAGTACCCACCGATAAAATTGAGCTTCCCGGAAGAAAGTGATAAAGGGGTTTTTTTTCGATTGGATCCCAGTGTGCTGCTGCCAGAACACCATAATTGGTGGTATAGAGCTCATCTTTTTCAACCAGACGGACGCCACAGGCTCCAACCTGATTTTCTCCGAGCAGGCAGCTGCGGGGGCAGAGCACACAGCGAATTTTATTATCTTCTTTAAAGTAGAAACGGGCTTTTTTCATGTGATTTTAAACTCCCTGTTTCTTACTTTTCACCATGGCGTATGACACTAAAACGATAAAGTTCGACAGGTCTGCCGGGCGCTATACCAGCTTTACGACGGGCGATTTCGACTTGTTCGCCAATCGTATCTATTCCTTCTATATCCGGCAGCAGCAGTCCACATTGCGGGCCGCTGCGCACTAAAACACCATATTTTTTTGGATCAAGCTCTTTTTCACTTTTTATCGCTTTTAAAGGCCCAAGAATATCAACTGAAACTGTGATTTCGGGCAGTTCTTCTCTGCTAACCGGAGGAAATCTCGGATCTCTGACGGCAGCAGAAACTGCATTCACGGCAATCTCCTCGGCCAGGTTTTTGCGTAACGGTTCAAATGTTCCAATACAACCACGCAGTTGGCCTGCCTTTTTGAGTGTTACAAAAACACCGGCCTGAATTTGATATTCAGGAGGCAGTATTTCGGGAATTTTCGGCGGTTGTTCATCTTCAAAGTAGCGCTTTAAAACTTCCCGGGCCAAATCGGCAGGATTTAGATTGAGATCCAGGGCCGACAATTAAAAAAACCCCCCTTATCTCATATTTTAAAATTCGGATATTTTATTCCGGGTATAAAAGAGCCACAAGATAGCCTACCCCAAAAGGTCCTTCATAGGATATAATCTCTGGTTTAAAATTTTCTCCGTCAAGCATACCAAGGCCTATTACAATAGAACGCAGGCCGCATTCTCCAGCTTCTTCAACGAGCTGTTGATCAAAATCGAGAATATCTTCGACTCGTCCCTCACCTAACAGCTTTACCAGACGCTGATCGAATTCGATACCATGGGGATTAAATCCCGCCGGAGCACCCCGGATCAGACGGTGGGATAAGTCCCCGCTTGTAATAACCGCTGTGGGTACACCTCTCCGTTCAACAGCTTTTCTGAGAGCGACGCCAAACTGGTAAAGTTGACGATATGGCTGGAAACTGATTGTAATATGAACACAGTGAGTCGCCACACCGGCTTTTTGCAGGTAATAGAGGGGCACCATTGCACCATGATCAAGAACCTTGCCTTTTTGGAAAAGCAGATCGGCTTCACCGAGGAGTACAGGATTGACCGACCCATTCGCAGTCTCCTCCACCAGTAAATCTATGAGCTCCCGATCAGTTTGCACAGTTATGCCGATATTTGAAAATCCGAATTGCCCAAAATCTCCTGTTAACTGCTCCCCGGTAAGGACTACAGGCCCTTCCGGAACAATACGGCCATGTGGAGTGATTACAACCAGCAATTTAGGATCTGTCTCCTTAATGCGTCTGCTAAACAACTCCATCCCATCTACAGTCTTTTGGGCTTCCCGTAACCTGTCACGGCCGATTTCAGGAATTATAATCGGGGGATGCGGGGAAATTCCAATAATCGAAAGCATTGTAAGCACCTGCCTTCAGCACAGAGGCCCAAGCGGTAGCGATAAAGAGGCCGTTTGAGCTTCGGCCATTGAAGTATATACTTAATTAAAGTATATCAAATTGTAAGGCATTGAACAAATCCCCTGCTGCACAACTTGACATATTTATGCAAATGGCCTAACCTATGATCAGTCGACACGGTCTTTTTAAGCAGGATGTTATTATCAGGAGTGTTTTATATATGAGTAGCGAATATCGCGATGTAGATAAGTTCACAGCTGCCATTCAAGCTATTTTTCCGAAACTGATGCACTACTTAAATGCCGAAGAAAACCGTGAGCTAACCGGACTGGGCATTACCCCAAGCCAGATTAACGCTTTACTGGTGCTCTATTTTCATGATGATCTAACAATGGGTAAACTAAGCTCGGAAATATATCAGGCTGAAAGTGCCGCAACACGTCTTGTAAACCGCCTGGTTAATCTTAACCTGGTTAAAAGGCGGGGTGATGAAAAAGACCGCCGGGTAGTGCGCGTGGCCCTGACTTCTTACGGCAGGCAGCTTGCGCGCCTGGTGTTTGAAAGGCGCTCTTTCCGTTTCAATAATCTTGCTCAATACCTGGAACAATCGGAAAGAGAAAATCTGATCACTTCACTGCAGTCAGTAATCCGTGTATTTGAAGATCTGGCGCATACCAGTGAACCATTCGAAAATAAAAACAACTTTAAATAATTCTGCCCTTCAGGAAAGTGAGGATAGCTTTTGTCGCTTCATCATAATAAAGAGCAAAACAGTGAATCACTGTTGTCAATCCTGCTCACGTTTTTAAAAGTGGGTGCTTTTACTTTTGGGGGCGGTTACGCCATTTTACCGGTTATCCAGCAGGAAATAGTTGAAAGAAAGAAATGGGTGAGTCAAAGAGAATTTGCCGACATTCTTATCATTACCCAGGGGTTACCCGGCCAGCTGGCTTTGAACAGTGCTATACAAATTGGCATTCGCCTGCGTGGTATTCCCGGAGGACTGATCAGTGCCCTTGGTGTTACTGCACCGTCAGTAATAATAATACTTTCTATTGCAGCTTATTTTTATCCCCTCTTGCGAGATAATGATTATGTACAGGCTGTTTTTTACGGACTAAGGCCGGCAGTTGTTGCTTTAATTGCCGCTGCTGCAGTAAAGATGGGACGCGATATTATAAAGGGCTGGGTCGGGGTTATTCTTTGCCTGGTTCTTTTGGTTATCGCTATCATTACGCAAATTCATCCGATCCTGGTGCTCCTGATCGGCGGCATAGCCGGATTGATCTTATCCCGGGGGAGGTACTGGTAATGGCAGCAATCCTCCTTTCACTTTACTGGTCTTTTTTAAAAGTTGGTCTTTTTACTATCGGCGGCGGTTATGCCATGATTCCATTGATGGAGGCAGAAGTAATTACCGTGCACGGTTGGCTGAGCGCTTTGGAGTTCCTTGATATTATCGCCGTTGCTGAAATGACACCCGGCCCGATTTCGATTAATGCCGCTACATTTATCGGTTATATTATAGGCGGCTACGCCGGCTCTTTGGTTGCCACATTGGGAGTCATTACACCTTCTTTGGTCCTACTAACTCTATTATCGCGTTTGTTGATAAAAATAATACAGAATCCCGGCGCCCAAAACTTTATTAGCGGCCTGCGCTCCGCGCTGGTAGCCCTGATTCTGCTGGCCTCATTTACACTGGGGCAAACGGCAATAATTGATATTAAGACTGCTTTAATTTTTGGCGCCCTCTTAATTGCCAGCTTGCTGCGCCAGGCAAACCCTCTCTACTTTATTGGTGCCGGAGCAATCCTCGGTCTCCTCCTGTTCCCGTACTAAAAAGATGTGATATAATATTATTAATATAATTTATAACAGACTCCGAGCCTTTTCACCTAATGCTGATTTCAGGCTATGGTAAAAGACCTGGGTTGGGGGAGAAATCCCCCCGCCTCCCGTAATTGGAAAGGAGACTATGCCATTGGGCCGCGTTTTCTTGCAACAGGAGGCGCGGCTTTATCTGTGCTTATCGCGGACCTGTTATCCCGCTTCTGCATTTAGTATGAGGTGTATGAATGAAATTGATGAGGGTCACCAGTCCTGAAGATGTATTAAAAATAATTGGTGAACATTTTGATCCGCTGGAGAGTGAAATACTTGCCCTGGAGAAGGCCGGTGGATGCTGCCTGGCCGAAACGATTAAAGCACCTGAGGATGTTCCCGGTTTTAATCGCTCCACTGTTGACGGTTACGCTTTAAATGCCAGGGATACATTTGGCGCCGGTGAAGGAATACCTGCCATTTTGGAGTGTACAGGTGAAGTTATGATGGGACAGGCGGCGCCACCGATTAAAAGTGGACAGTGCTGCCTGGTGCATACCGGCGGAATGCTGCCTGAAGGCGCCGATGCAGTGATAATGATTGAAGATACAGACCTAACCGGCTCAACAGTTCAGGGTTTTCGCCAGGTAGCACCCGGTGAAAATGTTATCCACCGCGGTGAAGACCTAAAAAAAAATGACACCGCCCTGCTTCAGGGCCATAAACTACGCGCACCCGAAATTGGCCTGCTGGCTTCGCTTGGTATTACATCAGTTGAGGTATACCGGCGCCCGGTTATCGGTTTTTTTTCCACCGGGGATGAACTGGTCGACTACAGCAACCCTTGTCTTAAACCCGGTCAAATCAGGGACAGCAATGCTCCGGCTCTTCTTTACCTTGCGGAACAGAGCGGAGCTGCAGGTAAATATGGCGGGATTCTACCCGATCATTTTGAAACATTCCTGGAGAAAAGCAAGGCCATGCTTGAAGAAACAGACCTGCTTGTTTTCTCAGGAGGCAGTTCAGTCGGCAGCCGTGATTATACTGCTCGCACAATACAGGAACTGGGTAAGCCGGGCTTGCTGGTAGAAGGCATATCGATCCAACCGGGCAAACCAACTCTATTGGCAAACTGCTCCGGAAAACCGGTACTCGGCCTCCCGGGGCATCCTGTATCAGCCTTGAATATTTTCACCATATTCGGTAAGGCAATTATTGATCGCCTGTCCGGGCGGGGAAAAAAGATTTTCATGCCAACCGTTAAAGCAATTTTAGCCCGTAATGTTCCATCTCGCTCCGGTCGCACCGACTATGTTCGCATCAGGCTGAAAGAAACCAGAGAAGGGTTAAGTGCTGTTCCTGTTTTCGGCCGCTCCGGCATGCTGCGTACTCTGGCTGAAGCTGATGGTCTGCTGGTGGTGCCATCAGAAAAAGAAGGCCTTAATACCGGTGAGATAGTGGAGGTTTCTATATGGGATTAGCATTTGGAGGTAGCAAATGAGAAAAGTATACCTGAGTAACACCCCCCGTGGGGAAGCACTGGAAATTTTTTTATCTGCTGTAGAAATTCCCCGCCGCACCGAATTTAAAGCAGTAGCAGATTCGTTGGGCAGGGTAACAGCCGAACCTGTTTTTGCCCTTCTGTCTATGCCCGGTTACCATGCTGCAGCCATGGACGGCATTGCTGTGCGCGCTGAGAAAACTTTTAGTGCTTCTGACCAAAACCCCATGAAACTGGAACCGGAAAATGGATTCCAATATATAAACACAGGTGGTCCTCTCCCCGAAGGGTTTGATGCTGTAATTAAAATTGAAGATATTCAAGTGCTTGATGATAACTGTGTCGAAATTCTTGCCCCGGCAACCCCCTGGCAGCACACCCGTGCTGTGGGTGAAGATGTGGTTACAGGAGAATTAATTGCACCTTCCAGGCACCGCCTGAGACCTCCCGATCTGGGTGTCCTGCTCGCCGCCGGTATAACAGAGGTTCCACTGCTGGCCAGACCAAAGGTATCGATTATCCCCAGTGGATCTGAAGTGGTAAAACCGGACAGGGAGCGGGGAAAAGGCACTATTCCTGATTTTAACAGCACAGTTATTGCTTCTTACTTGTATGAATGGGGAGCCGAACCGGTAATTAAACCAATTGTGCCCGATGACCCGGTGCTGATCAGGGATGCACTTGCAGCAGCCCTGGAAGAATCAGATCTGGTTATCATCAATGCCGGATCTTCGGCCGGTGAAAAAGATTACACCTACCCGGCTCTTGAAGAACTTGGAGAGGTTTTTTTACACGGGGTGGCCACCCGCCCCGGCAAACCAACAATTTTGGGGAAAGTCCACAATAAACCGGTAATCGGTCTTCCGGGGTACCCGGTTTCAGCCTACTTAAGTCTTGAATGGTTCGCACAACCTCTGATTTGCCGCTACCTGGGACTGCCAACTCCGCAGCGTGAAAAATTAGAAGTGATTCTCGGTCGCAGGATTGTATCGGAAATAGGTGTCGAAGAATTTGTGCGGATGACTGTGGGACATATCGGAGGCCGCTTTATCGCCAACCCCCTGGCACGGGGAGCCGGTGTAACAATGTCGCTGGTAAAAGCTGACGGGCTGCTGGTCATTCCGGTAAATTTGCTCGGTTTTGAGCAGGATGAAGCAGTACATATCGAGCTATACCGCCCAAAGGACGAACTGCGCCATAACCTGCTGGCTGCCGGCAGCCATGACCTGATCATCGATCTTTTAGGAACAACCCTTAAAGAGCGTGACCCAAAAATGAGCCTTTCATCGGCACATCTTGGCAGTATGGGTGGAATCGCAGCTGTCGGACGAGGCCAGGCTCATCTGGCCGGGATACACCTTTTTGACCCCGAGACAAAGGAATATAACCGGCCTTATATCAAGAAACTGCTACCCGATCAAAAAATTCACCTGATAAACCTGGCGTACAGGATGCAGGGATGGATTGTACCTAAAGGAAATCCCGACGGAATTGAGAAGGTTGAACAGTTAGCTGATTTAAAGCTCAGTTTTATTAACCGCCAGAAAGGGGCTGGAACACGTATCCTTTTCGATTACCTGCTTAAGGAGGCAGGCCTTTCACAAAACCAGATTTACGGTTACGAACGAGAAGAATATACCCATCTAAATGTTGCCGCCGCCGTAGCAGCCGGAACAGCCCGGATTGGGCTTGGAATTTTGCCCGCGGCTAAAGCCTTTGAGCTTGACTTTGTACCCCTGGTTGAAGAACGTTATGACCTGCTCATGGACGATACTTTTTACAACAGTCCCGAGGCAAAAACTTTGCTGGAAATAATTGGCGATTCAAACTTCCAGCAGCTTGTAGAATCAATGGGCGGATACAGTATGAGAGATGCCGGAAAGGAACAATAATTATGCCACTAATTGATACACACGGAAGAAAACACGATTATATGAGAATTTCAGTAACTGATCGATGTAACCTGCGCTGTATTTACTGCATGGGAGATGAAGGTATCGTTCAACTACCCCATAGTGAAATCCTCAGTTATGAAGAAATCCTTAAAGTGATTACCGCAGGCGCTGAGTTGGGAATCAGTAAACTACGCATAACCGGAGGCGAACCGCTGGTTCGCAAGGATATAGTGAACTTGATAGACCGGATTGCAGCAATACCCGGAATCAATGATCTGGCTATGACCACTAACGGCATCCTGCTTCACCATTACGCTGCCGCATTGAAAAAAGCCGGGTTGAACAGGGTCAACATAAGCCTCGATACGCTTAACCCTGATCGATACCGGGAAATCACCCGCTGCGGTGAACTTAAACAGGCCCTGAAAGGTATTAAGTCGGCCCTGGAACATGGGCTGAATCCAGTTAAATTAAACACGGTGCTGATGAAGGGTATCAACGATAACGAAGTGCTTGATTTCTTGAAATTGACACTGGAAAAACCGCTGCACGTTCGCTTTATAGAGTATATGCCTATTGGAGATCATAGCCGGTGCTACCGCGACTACTACCTTCCGCTCAGCTTTATTGAGGAAACGGCCAGAAATTCAGGACTTCAACTCTTGCCTGTACCACTTCCTGGAGGGGCGGGACCGGCTGAATCTTATACCATCCCCGGGAGTATGGGAACTATAGGGCTGATTCATCCGATCAGCAAACATTTTTGCGATTCCTGCAACCGGCTGCGTTTAACTGCAGAAGGAAATCTGAAAGCCTGCTTATACTGGCAGGAAGAATCACCGGTTCGGCCGGTAATAGATGATAAGAAAGCTCTGCAAGCTCTGATTCAGGAAGTGCTGAATGGTAAACCGGTCGAACATCAGATGGATTCTGACGGCACCTGTGGATCTGTAAAACCGGGTACTATGCGCGGCATGTCAAAAACTGGAGGATAACTTAAAACCGGGGCAGACAATTCGGAATAATAACTCACCAGCTCGTGCGGTCACCATTATGCCTGGACCAGATACTGAGATTTATAAATTAAAGTCAAGGGAGGTAGGAAATTGCCGCCTGTGATAATTAATTTAGTTGCCGCTCAATCGGAAACCGGCAAAACAACAATATTGGAAAAATTGTTGCCTCTACTTAAAGATCGCGGATTACGCGTGGCTGCCCTCAAAGGCCATCTTCAACACTACAACCTGGACCTCCCGGGTAAAGACAGCTGGCGTTTTACCAAAGCAGGAGCCGAAGTATCCGGCCTGACAACTCCTGACAGCTATATCTTAATCGGCTCTAACAGCAGTAAAAGCGGAAATGAGGCCGCTGCCGAAATGCTGCGTGATATGGACCTGGTAATTATTGAAGGAAACAAAAAAAGTAGCAACCCTAAAATCGAGGTGGTGCGCAGTGCACTGAACCGGGAACCGCTTTTACCCTTCAACACAATCGCAGTCGTTACCGATCGCCATGATCTGAACCTTGATATTCCGGTTTATAATCTTAAAGATAGCGTCGGCCTGGCTGATTTCATTGTTGACCGCTTTTTCAGATCGAAAACTGAAACCGGATCACCTTCAGGCGATTTTACCCATTTTGACGATTCGGGAAGGCCAAAGATGGTCGATATATCAGCCAAGGGAGAAACCCTGCGAGAAGCATACGCCAGGGGTGAAATTACCATGGCTCCGGAAACCCTGGCCCGTATCATAACCGGCAGTATGGCCAAAGGCGATGTTCTTGGAGTAGCCCAGGTTGCTGCAGTGATGGCGGTTAAAGAAACAGGACGCCTGATTCCAATGGCTCACCCACTCAGCATCTCGGCAGTAGAAGTCGACTTTGATCCGATTAAAGTAGAGTCAAAAATTAAAATAGGGGTAAGGGTCAGGCTAACCGGACAAACCGGAGTGGAAATGGAAGCCCTAACCGGAGTCAGTATGGCTGCCCTGACTATCTATGATATGTGCAAAGCTGTTGATAAAAATATGGTTATCCAGAATATACATCTGGTTGAGAAGAAAGGAGGACGCTCCGGTCACTATCGCCGCGAGCAGACTTAATGGCTGTAATTATTGCCGTATGCACCGGTGAAAAAAAAGGTGAACGCAAAACAAATGTTGGTGAAAGTTTTTTAATTAAAGGCCAGGGACTCAAGGGTGATGCCCATGCCGGTTTTGCTCACCGGCAGGTAAGCCTGCTGGCAGAGGAAAGTATCGCCAAGATGACCGCAAAAGGACTGGATGTCGGACCCGGTGACTTTGCCGAAAACCTGACTACGACCGGAATGGACCTGGTTAACCTGCCAATCGGAACCAGACTTCAGGCAGGACCGGAAGCAATCTTAAGGATCACCCAGATTGGCAAAGAATGTCATGACCGCTGTGCAATTTATTACCAGGCTGGTGATTGCGTCATGCCCCGGGAAGGAATTTTTGCCGAGGTCCTGCGTGGAGGAAAAGTTAGAGTCGGTGATGAACTTGAAATCAAAAATTCTTATCGCTTTGGAGTAATCACGGCCAGCGACAAAGGGGCCTGTGGCGAACGTGAAGACTTAAGCGGGCCTGCAGTGAGCGAAATCCTTTTACCCTGGGGTGATGTGATCGACCGGGTTATCGTTCCTGACAACCGCACTGCCATTGCCAGAGTTTTGCTGGATATGATTAACAAGGAAGTCGACGCTATTTTTACCACCGGTGGGACCGGAATGAGCCCGCGTGATGTTACTCCTGAAGCTACCCTGGAAGTTGTAGATCGCCTGGTCCCCGGGATCGCCGAAGCAATTCGCCGAGAAACCGCTTCGGCGACTGCCAAAGCAATGCTATCACGCGGAGTCGCCGGGATAAGCGGCTCAACTCTAATCGTTAACCTGCCCGGCAGCCCGAAAGCAGTGGCCGAATGTTTAGCTGTGCTTATACCGGTCTTAGAACATGCTCTGGAAACTGTCAGCGGCCGCGGCGGTGAGTGTGCCAGGTAAGGGATCAAATGCTTGATTTAAAAAAAATATAAGTTGCTTCCATTAAACAAGATAGCAGGCAACAAAAAACAGGAGTTCAGCCTCCTGTTTTCTATAATCAAATAAAGAAATATTTGCCTTTTAATTATTAATACTGCATTTAAATTTCTTAAACTCTAAAATTCTTTTTCAGTCCTTCAGAGCACTGAGGATGGAGCGCAATCGTTCACGATAACCGGCAGCTTCGATAACGGTACCGGTAACTACAATATCAGCACCTGCCTGACGGACCCGACGGGCATCGATGGCAGTGCGTATACCGCCTCCGACGATAAGCGGTATTGAAAGTTCCCGCCTGACGGCTCGAATCATTCCTGCCGGAACAGGCTGGGCTGCCCCATTGCCCGCTTCCAGATAGACATAAGACATGCCCATAAATTCAGCAGCCAGGGCATAACCTATCGCCTGCCAGAAGTTGTCGCGGGCGACAAGGTCAGCTTCGCCTATTTCACCCAACTTCATGCCCGGTTCTACCAGGATATAACCAATTGATAAGATTTCGATTTCAAGGCGTTTTAAGACCGGTGCTATCTTTGACTGAGTGCCGCTTACAAACTGTGAATTGCGGGAGTTAAGCAGGCTTAAAAACAGAAAAGCATCCAGATTAAAGCTAACTGAATCGGTACCCGTCGGGAAAAAAAGCACCGGAATCGAAACCTGTCGTTTCACCGCCTCAGCTGTTTCGGTAAGAGTATGCTGGGTGACTCCCGACGAGCCACCGACAAATATTAAATCACTTCCTACATCCTGTGCGGTTTCAGCAAGTCTACCGGCAGCCTCAGGAGCCTGTCTCGAAGGATCAATCAGGGTGATATGAACAGCACCCTGGGTTAATTTTTCTTCAATGTAGTTTTTAATTTTCATTGTCATTACCTTCTTTTTTAGCTATTCCGGTTTTACAACCTCCCGGATAGACTTCAGAAAGCCCATAAATTTTAAATTCACTTTTACCCTGCCTTAGTCTCATTATAATTGAGATTGCATGGTTTGACAACTAAGCAAAGTTAAATAAAGCGACTGATTATAGCTCCTCAAAGAAATCATCCTCCGGTTTAGCAATTATTTCTCTCTTTAGCAAGCTTTCTATATGATTTTGATTGCGTCCCGTTCAAATTAACGCATTACTATTCGGCCAAGATACCAACGGCAAATAATTTTTCGTGAGCTAAATCTTTAGATTAGCTGATTTTTTTTAACGGCTTTGACTTTCATTTTATTTTAACAGTTGAGAACTGCTTCATAATCTTTCTAAACTGGAACACTTCTTTATAGACTTTAAACTGACCGAAATAACAAGAAAATAGTTTGTTCATATAAGGTCTCGCTGTCGGAGGCTAACTTAAAAACCCACCGTTCACGTTTATTAACGCTCGAGGCGGGTTTGTAATACTATTGATGATGGTAACAAAAAGTTTACCGCTTGGAAAACTGGGGTGCACGGCGGGCTTTTTTCAAACCATATTTTTTACGTTCCTTCATGCGCGGATCTCTTGTAAGATAACCGCTTTTCTTCAATACCGGACGGTATTCGCCATCAGCCTGAAGCAATGCACGGGCTATACCATGCCTGATTGCCCCAGCCTGCCCCGAAAACCCTCCTCCTTCAACCTTAGCTATGATATCAAAGCGAGTGTCGTTTTCAGTGGCAACCAGCGGCTGCCTGACAATTAGTTTCAGTGTTTCTAAGCCGAAATACTCGTCCATTTCTTTACCATTAATTACTATCCTTCCGGCGCCAGGAAGCATACGTACTCTTGCGACCGACTTTTTACGGCGCCCGGTTCCAATATATTGTACTTCACTCAAAAGCCAGGGCCTCCTTCCGATTTTACATCCGGCCCTTCTCGCCATGCTGCTGGTTGCTGAGCCTGGTGAGAATGCTGGTTATCTCTGTAAACTCTTAATTTTTTAAGCATGGCCCGACCCAGTCTGTTATGGGGAAGCATACCGCGTATTGCCATGTAAACTGCATGTTCCGGCCTCTTATCCATTAAAGTGGCGTAATCGATTTTTTTCAAACCGCCTGGATACCCCGAATGACGATAATAATATTTTTGTTCCAGTTTGCGTCCGGTCAAAACTGCCTGTCCTGCATTCAAAACAATGACATGATCGCCTGTATCAAGGTGCGGAGTGAACTCCGGCTTATGTTTTCCTCTTAACAATCGTGCTGCTTCCGTTGCCACTCTACCCAGGGGGCGACCGGCGGCATCGATAACGTACCAGCTTCGTTTAATTTCACCATCTTTTGCCATATATGTATTGCGCATCTCTACCCTCTCCTTTTACCTCTTCCAGTAAAGCCACAACATACATTCTAATATACCGGACAGGCTCTGTCAAGTTAATCGAGCTTCATACAGAGCTGACGCATGAAATTCTTTTAAGCAAGCGCAATCCTTGCAATCAGCCTTTTTCGCATAATAATTTCCAGTTATTTCACTTTATCCTTCCTCAG
>JBNJHN010000025.1:0-25304 GCA_051748565.1 Bacillota bacterium
AAATCTTTTCTCCATCTCGTTTCTGGCTTTCTGACCGGCTTTATTATAAACACTGTCAAGTTTCCGATCAGCATCAGATGTCTGGTCGGCCAACCTTTTCGCCGCTTCCCCGGTTTTCCGATATGCTTCATTCAAAGCTGAATCCATATCTGTAGAACGATCTGCAAGTTTACGGGCCATCTCTCCTGACTTTTCATAAAAATCATCTATTTTCGTATCCATTTCGGTAGAACGATCAGCAAGCTTTCGTGCCGCTTCCCCCGATTTTTCATAAAAACTGTCCAATCCTGAATCAAAACTGCCAATGTAGCGGCACCATGTTCTGGCTGCGCTGCCTGATCGATCGTATGCATTATCTACGGAGGAGTCGACGAATACCCCGGCCCGGCAGGTAACATCCATTAAACGGTGGGTAACGGGCTGGTATATAATGGCATAAACACTGAGCCACCAGGGAGGTTTCCATTCGAACCAGCCCCGATAGGCTCCGGGGATATATATAACCGCTGCCAAAACTATGACAATTAGCATTGCTTCAAGAGGGTGCCATTCAAAAAAATGGAAATGATAAAGATGGTCCATCCCATATCCTTCATATTTAAGCATTTCTGCTGCCGGGACGAGGACCCGTTCCAGGATCAGGTTCGGAAAAAGACCGATCCCGATAATGACCAGGGCAAAACTGCTGAGCACAGCGTTAACCGATAGCGGCAGCCTATAGTTAATATCAAGTTTTTCAGGTACAGGGCCTAGGAAAACGCCACGAAAGAGCTTTATAAAGTAACAGATCGTAAGGGCACTGGTTAACACGAAGATCTTTTCTGCAAGGTTAATGCTAAAAAAGCCATAATCTTTATATGCTATGAGCAGGGCATCGTGAATCAGGGTTTTACTGGGATATCCATTAAATCCGGGGATGCCTGCAATACCGAAAGCAGCAATTACAAAGGTAACCGCAACCAATGGCATTTTCTTAAGCATTCCACCCAGGCGGGAGATCTCCAGCTCATGGGTATACATATAAATTGTTCCGACCATCATGAATAAACCTGCTTTAAAATAAGCATGGTTGATTACGTGGTAGACAGCACCGGCAAAACCCATTCCCCCCTCAATGCCCATAAAGGTTGCCACGCCCAGGCCGGTGGCAATGTAGCCGATCTGGCTGACACTGCTGTAGGCCAGAATTCTTTTCATATTACTTTGCAAAAGCGCCATTACCGCGCCGGCCAGCATTGTAACTATCCCAATCCACATCAAAACATTACCAATCAAGAATAGGTAGGATACATCGTTGGGATTCAATTCGCCAGGGGAGGAAAAAAGGATTAACGAAACTCTTAAAATCCCGTAGGCTCCGCTCTTAATCAAAATTCCCGAAAGCAAAGCGCTGGCCGGAGAAGGGGCCACGGGATGGGCCTGGGGGAGCCAAATATGCAGTGGTACCAATCCTGCTTTAATCCCAAAGCCGATCAGGAAAAAAATATAGATTGCAGTTCGCTGTCCACCCAGCAACTCAAGCGCAGGGGCAATTTCCACCGACCCGGTAGCACCAAAGAGCATCAAGATAGCAAAAAGCAATGCCAAACCACCAAAAATCCCAAGGTAGAGGTAAAGAATACCCGCTCTCATTGCCTGTACGTCCTGCTCATGTATCACCAGGACGAAAGAACTTAAAGTCATCAGTTCAAAAAATAAAAAAAGGGTAAAAAAATCCCCGGCCATTACTACTCCAAGTGTAGCTCCGAGAGTAAATATAAGAAAACTGTAATAGCGGCGTCTGTTATGTTCCAGATCCATATAAGCCAGGGAAAAAAGTGTAGCCAGGAACCAGACTGTAGTGATCAGGAAAGCGAAGATCCAGCTGATCAAGTCAACCTTAAAAAAAAGGCCCATCTGCATGAAGTCGACCAAATCGTAGCTGACAGTGCCGGTCAGGGTAAAAGGAAAAAGCATAATCACACCAATAAGTGCAGCAAACGAAATTGCAAGGGCGCAACCCTTACGGGCCGTTTCCCAGAAATCTTTAAGAATATAGATAACAATGCCAGCCAGCATTGGCACTATAGTTATCCACAGTGGTAAGCTGGAATAGTAAAGTTGTCCGGCTTCAATAGCATAATCCGGGGCTGCGGCAAACAACTATAGGTTCCCTCCCAGCAGTAGGAACGCTGCAGTCAGGCGTGACAGGGCAAAAACAATATTATTAGGAGTGAGGCCAAATATTAAGGTACATAAAGCCAGGATAATCATAACAGATAACATACGAGGTGTCGCTTCCTCAATATCAAAATGTATTTCATGATGGTCATGGTCTTCATGATTAGCTTTACCCGGCATTTCAAAAAATGCCGGAATAATAATTGGCAGGTAATAAAGGGCATTAAGAAGGCTGCTGATTAATAACACCAGGACATAGATGACCAGATTGGCATCAAGGGCCCCCAGGGCCAGGGTCCACTTGCTTAAAAAGCCGTTTAAAGGTGGAATACCGATCATAGCAAGTGCTGCAATCGAAAAACAGCCCATGGTTATCGGCATCTGCCTGCCGATTCCTGTTAAATCGGCAATATTCCGTTTTCCGGTTTTCCAGATAATCGCACCTGCCGCAAGAAAGAGGATGCTCTTCATAAAAGCATGGCTAAAGATATGGAAAATCGCTCCTGTGATAGCATTATTATTGATAATACTAAATCCGAGCAGTACATAACCAAGCTGGCTGATACTGGAGTAGGCAAGGCGGCGTTTAATATCGGTTTGGGTCAAAGCAACTGCAGAGCCCAGCAGGATCGTAATTACAGCTAATACACCTAATATCATATCCCAACCACTGCTTTTTAAAAGCTCCGGTGAAAATATATTAAAAATGACTCGCAGCAGCCCATAAGCACCGGTTTTCAGCATTATTCCTGAGAGCAAAGCGCTGGCCGGAGAAGGCGCAACCGGGTGAGCATCAGGCAGCCAGACGTGCAGAGGGAACATACCCGCTTTCATGCCAAAACCAATCAGAAAACAGATAAACGCCAGGAGGGCCAGAAGAGAACTTTCCTGAATTATTACGCCGACACCCAGTGATACGGTTCCACCAAGCTCAAAAATTATAATCATACCAAAAAATAAAGCCAAACCGCCGATGATGGTCATTACAAGATATTTATAACCGGCCTTTAATGCTTCTTCAGTTTCTTCATGAATAACAAGAATGTAGGCAATCAGTGACATTAATTCAAAAAAGACAAAGAGGCTGAAAAGATCCCCTGCGAAAAAAATACCCTGGCAGCTTCCGAGGGTAAATATTAAAACCGGGTAATAGCGGCTGCAGGCATGCTCTTTTGCCATGTAATCAATAGAGTATACAGTGCAAAGTAACCATACGAATGATGCCAGCGCTGCAAGGCAAAAACTAAGCAGATCAAGACGAAGCGACACTTCCAGGTTTGGTAAAACCTCGAAAAGGGTGTACTGAATTATGCCGCCTCCGATAACAAATGGGTAAAGAGAGAGGGTCAATATAAATGTAACTGCAGAGACAACCAGGGACAGGCCGTTACGTAAATTCTCAGAAAATCTACAGGAATACATTATTACGGGAGTCATCAAAATCGGGAATGCCACTATGCATATTGTTATTGCGATGACTGTTGCGCTATCCAGTACAACCACCTCCGAAATTCTTAATAACACTTATAGATATCAATGGCTGAATGTTGGAAATGCTATAACCTAAGTATTTCAACAAACAATTAAAATATTCCTTTCTCCCCGCCTTAAAAAAGCAACCTTGCTGCCTCTTCCAGTAACGAGACAACAGGCCTTGAGAAAAAACCTGAAATAACAATAAAAATCATACCGGCAAGTAGAGAAGCCTGCATAAAACCGGGCACCTTCCTGGTATGATGAGGAAAATCTTCTTGATGCATAAACGCATTAATAACGATGGGCATATAATAAATTGCATTCAACAAACTGCTCGCTAATATGACCAGCACAAAAAATGGCCGGCCGATTTCGAGGGCACTGAGTGCCAGATACCACTTACTGATCAAACCACCGGTCCCCGGAATCCCAATCATTGAAGCACTGCCGATGGTAAAAGCCAGCATCGCCAGAGGCAGGACCCGGCCAATACCTGCAAGTTCTCTAATCTGCCTGACTCCCGTTGAATATATAATTACTCCTGCTGTCATAAATAGAAGTGCTTTGGTTACTGCATGAACCATGATATGATAAAAACCTCCAACCAGGGCCAGATCATGATGAAAACCGATACCCATAAAAATATAACTTATCTGCCCGATGCTGGAGAAGGCGAGCATCTTTTTTAAATCAGTCTGGATCATAGCATAGATTGATCCAAACATGGTTCCGAAAGCAGCCATCCACAATATTATTTCATTTAAAGGAATATTAGTAAGCATCGCCTTGGGAAATACCTGATAAAACATCAGGAAAAGGGCAAAAGCATAAATTTTTATAACCAGGCCCGAAAGCATGGCACTGGATGGAGTTGGTGCAGAAGCGTGAGCATCAGGCAGCCACACGTGCAAAGGGAAAAGGGCAGCCTTGGTCCCGAAAGCGGCGATAAAAAGGGCGGCTGCTGTAAAAATATTTAAAGGATAATGAATAATCGCTTCAGAGAGCTCAACCTGTAAAAAACTATAATTCAGGTAACCTGTAGCCATGTATAGCATTGCCACACCCAGCAAAAAACAGCCTGTACCCATCGCGCTTAAGATCAGGTATTTAAAGCTTGCTTCAAGACATTCCCGGTCCTCTTTAATCGATATAATCGCACATGCTGATATAGCGCATATTTCCATTAAAACAAAAAGGTTAAATAGATCGTTCGTTAAAGCAATCCCGGTCATTGAACCGACCAGGATAGAATAAAGAGTGAAATACCAACCGATTACTGTTTTTTTCAATTCATGTTTCAAATCACGCAGGGCATAAAGGAAAATCCAGAGACTAACACTGATCACAATGATTAATATATAAACTCTTAGAGGATCTGCTCGTAATTCAATGCCCCAGGGGGGAGGCCAACCGCCTATGTGATAGAGGACCGTTCCGGATTGTAGAACCTGAACCAGCAGGGCTATAGACATCACGAGTGCCGCCAGTAAAGATGCAGTTACAAAAGAAGCACTTATTTTTTCCGACCACCGGTAGAGCAGAGGAGATAAAAAAGCGGCAATAAACATGACTATTATTATCAAGACCGGAAAATGATCAGCCAATACCACTATTCCTGGCTCCTTATATCACATATTTCATCATAGTCACATGTACCGTAATATCGATATATTTTTACGATCAGGCTTAAAGCATAGGCAGTAACACTTACGGCAACAACAATCCCGGTTAAAATAAGGGCACCCGGCAGGGGATTGACATAGAGTGTATCTGAACCCTCTTTAATAATGGGAGCCTGGGCACCGTATGTATAACCGATAGCAACAAACATAAGAAATACAGCGGCATCCATGATATTCATGGCTATTACCTTTTTAATCATATTCGCATGAGTAAGCATCGTATACATCCCGATTACAAAAAGGATAATCGCTACCATATAATAATAGTTATCGATGATGCCGCTTAGTAACTCCATCCCTATTTCTCCTCCTCTATAATATTATAAAAAAGAGTGACAATAGTGCTGGCGACCTTGATCCCTACAAAAACAGTTATGATCAATATTGCCCCGGCACTAAAAAGCTCACCGGCCTGCCCCATAGGAAAGCCTGCAGCCTGGTTGGAAAGATAATTACCACCCATTGCTACCGCAACCAATCCTGTCAAAACATAGCCGAGTGCACCACCGCTTTCAAGCAACGAAGCAGTCTGGTGAGAAATCTGTTTTGCACCTGTTTCAAGGTTAAATGAAAGTGCAACCAGAACCAGGCTGGCTCCAAAAATTGCTCCTCCTGAAAAACTGCCACCCGGTGAGAGATGTCCATGTAAAACAACATAAATCCCATATACCTGGATAAAGGGAACAACCAGGCGACTTGTAATCCGCACTATTTGATCTTCGATAGCAGTCTTCCCTCCTTCCCGGTCAGTGAGCCTTCATGGTTGCAACAACTGCAGCAATCGCAACAAATAATACAGTCGCTTCGCCCAGGGTATCGAAAGCACGGTAATCTATAATTACACTGCTTATTATGTTAACTGCACCGGTTTCGGCCACACCCGATTCCAGGTATCGCCTCGGCACTTCGTTAAATGTGGGGTTGTCGGGGTTGCCGAATGCAGGCATTTCAGCAACGGTGAAGCTAAAAAGAAATATAATGAGGCCAAGCAGGTAAAAGGTTAAAATCGTCCTTGGCTCAATACCCATAAAAAACCTGAGGCAAAGGGTCAGGGCAATAAATAAAATTACTAAAAAGAAATAAATCATCGAACTAACCACCCCTAGTAATTATTCAGATCTTTTGGTCTTGCTGATCGCGGCAATCATAAGCAGCGAAGCTACCCCGGTTCCGAGTGCCGCTTCTACCATGGCCACATCAGGGGCACTCAGCTGCTGCCAGATTATGGCCATAATCAAACCGAAAGATGAAAATAGGATTACTGCACTTAAAAGATCACGGATATAAGCGACACCAATAGCGCACACTATTAAAAAAAGGAGCAGGAGCACATTTAGCACTTCAGTCATCGGATATCCTCCGCTTTTCAATGGGACGAATTCCACTCTTATAAGCGGCCCGGGCTATTAGGTGAGCAGCAGTAGGGTTTGTTACCAGGATGAAAATAATCAATAAGGCCAGTCTTAGACCGACAGCCAGATTACTTTTCAGGGCAAGAGATAAAAGAACCAGGCCGGCGCCCAGTGTGTCACATTTGGTGGTTGCATGTAATCTGTTGTAGACATCAGGCAAACGAAGCAGACCAAATGTACCGACAAACAGGAAAAACAGCCCCCCGAAAAGGCATATAATAGAAATAAGATCGATAGTTACTTCAAGCCAGGCAGCGATCAGTCCAGGGCCCCTTTCTCTAAATATTTTGCAACCCCTATGGTAGTTATAAAGCTCATCAATGCATAGATCATGGCAATATCCAGAAAATATACCTGCCCGTAAATACGGGCAATTAGTGTAATTATAATCAATGTTTTAGTCCCGATAATATTTATTGCCGCTACCCTGTCAGGGGCAGTCGGGCCGGCCAAAGCCCGGATTAAAGATAAAAAAATCATCAGCATGACAATAATTGCACCCAAACTATACGAAAAGTCCAATATTTGTGAGCTATTCACTATTGATCCGCCTCCATATGCTTGAGCCTCTCTATAATAGGCCATCGTCTGAGAGCTTCCCCGCTGTCTGTGGTCAGGGCATGGACCAGGTATTTTTTTTCGTCTGAAAGGACTGTGAGAGTGCCGGGAGTTAAAGTGATTGAGTTTGCTAATAAAACCCTGCTGGCAACTTTTTCTATATCGACTTCCAGTTCCACCAGGTTTGGCTCGATAGGCATTCTAGGGTGAAGGACAAGCCAGGCTACCTGGAAGTTCGCTTTTACTATATCTAAAAGGAGCTTGAAAAAGTAACCTACCAGCCACACAATTACCTTAAAGCTAACCGGGGGCCTATCCTGGATGGTGATTAGCAGGTTACGGTTAAAATAAGCAACAAAAGCGGCCGCTGCTAAACCAACCACCAGCTGCGGCCACAGGAGGGAGCCACTGACGGCTACCCAAAACAGAAACAATACAAATGTAACACCGATGTAGTTAAACCAATAATTTTTCATTTTACCAGCTACCCCGGTCGTTATTTGAGAAGTGAAAATCAGGACCAGGCATAAAGCAAAAAGGGATCTTTAAATACCCGGTTATGCCGATTCTGAAACCTCCGCCGCTGTTGCTGCAGAAGCTTGTGCTTCCTTTTCCGAGGGAATTGCTGATCGCGGGTGTATAGTTCCCGGCGGACATTTTTCAACGCAGTCCCCACAATCGTTACATTTTTCCAGGTTAATTACCGCCAGTTTACCGTCCATCTCGATCGCTTCCTGTGGACAGGCTTTTACGCAGGCCTTACAGGCTA
This sequence comes from Bacillota bacterium, assembly GCA_051748565.1. Classification (GTDB taxonomy): domain Bacteria; phylum Bacillota; class Dethiobacteria; order DTU022; family DTU022; genus SKPH01. The sequence continues at coordinate 8,058 of JBNJHN010000025.1, forward strand.
TACAGCCTACCTCGCACACCTTTGACACTGCTTTGCCACGATCCTGAGAACTGCACAGGGCCAGATGCCCTTCAATCCCGGGGGGAAGCATCTGGATTAGATTCCGCGGGCATTCTTTAACACAAAGTCCACAGCCGGTGCATTTCTCAACATCAACAACCGGCAGACCATGTGTGCCCATCCGAATTGCATCAAACGGACAGGCACGAGCACAGTTGCCCAGCCCAAGGCACCCATAAGTGCAGGCTTTAAACCCGCCGTACATCTGGTTGGCAACTGTACAATCTTCAACACCGTCATAGATAAAACGGTCAGCAGCCCTGTAAATATCTCCAATACAAAAAACGGTTGCAACCGGGGGTGCAGTTGACGATACTTCTATACCCAGCACACTGGCAATCTCATTTGCTACTTCTTCACCACCCGGGATACAACCGCCGGGATCAACATCTCCATTAATAACAGCCTCGGCAAATTTTGAACAACCGGCATAACCACAAGCCCCGCAGTTGGCACCCGGTAATATTTCCTTAACCGCTTCCACCCGCGGATCTGTTTCCACAGAAAAAACTCTTGCCGCAATGGCTAAAAAGAGTCCGAAAAACAGACCAATTAAACCTAGAGCAGCGATGGCATATGTAATTAACACTAATAATCCACCTCACAACTGAATAGTCCCATTAAATTAAGGCCAGTCTTTATTATAGCGTTAGCATGCCCTGAAAACCGAGAAAAGCCATCGATAAAATTCCTGCAGTAATCAAGGTAACAGCAGATCCCTGCAGAACATCCGGCATATTGGCCAGCTCCAGTCTTTCCCGTATCCCGGCCATAATAACTAGGGCCAAGGAAAACCCAAGTGACGCCGCTATGGCAAATACCACTGCTTCAAGCAGAGAAAACTCCTGGCGGACAGCCAGTAAAGCTACTGCCATTACAGCACAGTTAGTAGTAATCAAAGGTAAAAATATTCCCAACCCCTGGTATAACGTTGGGCTTATCTTTCGCAAAACGATTTCCACCAGCTGAACAAGCGAAGCTATTACCAAAATGAAAGTAACTATTTGCAGGTAGGTCAGGTTATTGGGGACAAGAACATAAGTATAAAGCAACCATGTCACCAATGTAGCCATGGTCATAACAAAGATCACGGCCATGCTCATACCAATCGCAGTTTCCATTTTTCGGGATACACCGAGAAATGGGCAAATCCCAAAAAACCTGTGAAGCACAAAATTTTCCACAAAGATGTAGATAAAAATAATTGAAAGCAGTTTTTCCATAATGTCCTCCCACCCAGGTTAAGAGTTAGAAAACTGTTTGTTAACCTTAAATGTTAAAACGCTTCATAAGCATATTCACGATGGCCAGCAGCAGACCGAGAGCTATAAAAGCACCCGCCGGTTGAGCAAAAAGAGTCATCGCTTCAAAATTACTTCCAAAAAGATGAATGGCGGTTTCCGGATCCGGACCGAGAATAGTTCCATGACCGAGGATCTCACGAACAAATGCCAAAATCACAAGGGCCAGGGTAAATCCGAGGCCAACGCCAATACCGTCAAAGAATGAGCGCCCTACCGGTTTCTTACTGGCAAAAGCTTCGGATCTGCCCAAAATAACGCAGTTAACAACTATCAGAGGCACAAATACACCGAGAGCTTCATAAAGCACAGGCTGAAACGCCTGCAATACCATCTCTATAATAGTTACAAAGGTAGCAATGATCACGATGAAACAGGGAATGCGCACCTGGGGGGGAATGTAATTGCGTAAAAGTGATACAACCAGGTTGGCAGCGATTAAAACTGCGGTAGCCGCCAGGCCCATCCCGAAACCGTTTATCACAAAGGCAGTAACCCCGAGAACCGGGCACATACCCAGCAATGCAACAAATACAGGGTTTTCCTTAATTATGCCCCGGGTTAAATCCTGTATGTAAACATTATTCTGTTTCATTAATTCCCCTCACCTCCACCGTCGTCTTTCTATTTATTCACCGGATAAAGCATCTCTAACCGCTTCCACAATAGCTTTGGCACTTATTGTTGCTCCAGTTTGCATGTCAATATCCAAGCTTTGTTCTTCTATGATCCTATCAGGTATCAACGGGTAAGTATCGACGAAATATGTTTGTGTTTCCTCATGTTCCAATACTTCTATGCTGATAATTTCTCCGCCGGAAACTTCCACTTCAACCAATATGAGGCCTCCAAGACCTGGTGCACTGCCCTGGTATAGCCCATCAGGGATCACTGTGATATCGATCTCTTCAGGTTCAGGCTCTTCATCAATACCATTATCATAGCCCAAAGCATCCAGGAGGGCATTGCGGACAGCATCAACTATAGCGTTGGCACTGACAGTCGCACCGGTTTTCGTGTCAACTTCCAAATGCTGTTCCTCGATAATTCTATCAGGAATCACAGGATAAGATTCGATAAAATAAGTTGGAGTCTCTTCGTGTTCAAGAACTTCAATGCGGATAATTTCTCCACCGGCAACTTCTACTTCGACCAAAATCGGCCCGTTCAATCCGGGCGCACTGCCCTGGTAAGTTCCATCGGGAACCTCGGTAATATCAATTTCAATTATCTCCTGCCCAAGAAACTGTCCGGCAACAAATCCAACTGTCTGCCTGATTGAGTTAACCATAGCTGAGGTACTGATAGTTGCCCCGGTGACAATTTCAACATCGTCTCCTGCTGCTATGGGATCCTCAAAACTTTTGCCGACAAACTGCTCCTGGAAGGGTTCAGTGGTTATAACATCGCCAATACCGGGAGTTTCTGAGTGGGAAACAATGCGCATGCCAATAATTTCGCCTTCGCTGTCAACCGCCAGGTTATAGACAATATCACCATCGTAACCGACCGCGACAGTAGTGGCCATCACACCCATTATCTCCCCTTCAGCATCAAATATTAAATCAAACTGCCCTTCATCAAGATCTTCGCTTTCAAAAGTTTCAAAACCGGGAAAGAAGACTTCAAGGGCCATGCGGTATTCAGCTTCCTGCCGTTCGATTATAATCGGCTCGGTTATACCATGTACTCCTGTCAGCAAAGCAGCTGAAACTATCGCGACAACGGCCAGGGTTAGCGATAAGCGAACTAAATCACGCACTTTTTTTCACCCCCCCAAATTGCTGAGGCACCGTAAAGTTGTCAATAATCGGGGTAACTGCATTCATTAGCAGGATGGCAAAGGTTACACCACAAGGCAAAACGCCCCACAACCGGATTAACATTGTGATCAGGCCACAGCCAATCCCGAAAATCAGTCTGCCCGTGGGAGTAACCGGGGAAGTAACAACATCTGTAGCCATGTAGATGGCTCCCAGCATTACTCCACCTGCCAGGACATAAAACAAACCGGTCAACAGTTGATTACTATAAAAACCTCCGCCAAAAATGACACCCATTATGAATACCGCGCCTATAAATCCACCGGGTATACGCCAGTCAATATGCCCTTTGTAATAAAGCCAGCAACCCCCGATAATCAATGCCAGGGCCGATGTCTCACCGAGGGATCCGGGAACATTGCCTACAAACAGCTGAGTCAGGCTTACAGCCACAGCTTCTTCATGGCCGGCGAGTGGTGTGGCAGTAGTAACCGCAGATATATCGGCCCCAAAAGCAAACGGCTGGGGAGGAGACCAGACCCTGCCTGCCATATATCCGCCCCATGAGACAACCACTATAGCCCGGCCAACCAGGGCCGGGTTGAAAATGTTATAACCGATACCGCCAAAAACCTGTTTACCTATAATAATTGCCGATGCAGACCCGACCACGACCAGCCACCAGGGTGGCGCAGGCGGCAGGACCATGGCAAACAACAACCCTGTCACTGCAGCGCTACCATCACTGTAAAGATCCCTTTTACGCAACCATAATGCTTCAACCGCCATGGCAGTTACAACGGCTATAATCATAGTGAGTAGAGCCTGGTAGCCAAAAAGCAAAACCGCCATCAGGGCTACCGGAAACAGAGCGATTAAAACATCAGTCATAACGCTCTGCACAGATTCTATCGCCCGTATGTGCGGAGACGACGAAACAATCATCTTATTGTCCATATTTTTCAGATCCCTCCCTCACGGAGCCTACTACTATTTTTTGGTTTTTGCTATTTCTGCTTTGGCAATCCTGATTAACTGCACCAAAGGAATCTTTGAAGGGCAAATATACGCACAGCAGCCGCATTCAAAACAATCCATTGCGTTAAGTTTCTCTGCCCGCTTAAACAACTCATGCTCTGCAGCCTGGGCAATTGACGTTGGCATCAGCTGGACCGGACATACACTCACGCATTTTGCACAACGAATACAGGGGCTGCTTTCAGCAATATATACATCTTCATCGGTAAGGGCAAGAATGCCCGATGTGCCCTTTATAACAGGGACTTCGGGGTCCGGCTGAGTCAATCCCATCATAGGGCCGCCAATAATCAGTTTTCGTGTATTTTCAGTCATACCGCCACAGGCAGCTATAACTTCACTGACAAGAGTTCCTATCCTGACCATCAGGTTGGCGGGGTGATTAATACCCGAGCCTGTTACAGTCAAAACTCTTTCAATCAAAGGCTTACCCTCACGAATTGCATTGGTAATCGCAACTGCCGTTCCTACATTATGGTTTACCACCCCGATTTCAAGAGGCAATCCGCCTGAAGGAACTTTACGGCCGGTAGTAACCTGGATTAGCATCTTTTCAGCACCCTGCGGGTATTTGGTATGAAGAGGCATCACAGTTATGCTTTCCTCTTTGGCAACTGCCTTTTCCATAACCCGGATAGCATCAGCTTTATTATCCTCAACACCAATTATCCCCTTTCCTGCACCCAGGGCTTTGATCATCACTTTTAAACCGAAAACTATCTTTTCAGGCTTTTCAAGCATTACCCGATGATCTGCCGTAAGGTAAGGTTCGCATTCGGCTCCGTTTATGACAACTATATCAATTGTTTTGTCAGGAGGCGGTGAAAGCTTGACATGCGCCGGAAAAGTAGCCCCTCCAAGACCTACAATACCAGCTTCACGAATGATTTTCCGAAGATCATCCTGGCTGAGTTTATCTAAATCACCGTCCGGCTCAATACTTTCGGCCCAGTGATCCTGCCCGTCAGATTCGATTGTTATTGACTGGACAGGGCGGCCGAGCGGGTGGCTGAAAGGGCCTATAGCGGTGATTTTTCCCGAAACACTGGCATGGATCGGTGCAGAAACAAAACCACTGCTGTCGGCAATTTTTTGGCCTGATTTTACTTCTGTGCCAACCTCGATCGACTCAAGCGGTTCACAGGGAGCACCAATGTGCTGCTGCAAAGGAATTACCACTTTGTCAGGAGCCTTCATCGCGGTTACCGCCATAGTGGCTGTTATTTCTTTATAGTAATCCGGATGAACGCCTCCTTTAAAGACCGTGTTGCTCATAAATTATGTTCACCCTTTCCTGGAAATATTACAGATCTATTTTATACTGTTTATAAACAAATACTATTACGGTTTCGTGATTTCTCTTCAAAGTCCTGCCTGATGCTTGATTTTTAGGGCCTGGAACTTCAAAAAATGTTTGGCGGTTAAACCTTGCTCTGCTGCCAGTAGGCCCGAATATCGCTAACTGTATATAAGGAACCGGTAACAAGGACAGCATCACCAGGGGCGGCTATTTCAAGAGCTTTTTCAAGTGCTTCACCATGATTCTGAATAATCATGTAATTATCACGTAGAGCATAATAATTCACAGCAAAAGCGGCAATTTCTGCAGGGTCTGCTGCACGAGGCAGGATTGGACGTGTAAAAATTATTACATCCGCCCGTGGCAAAATATGCTCCAACATAGCAGCCGTGTCCTTATCGGCAAGCATTCCGATCACCAGGATCAACTTTTCATAATTGAAGTACCGGGGCAAATCTTCAGCCAGTTTTTCAATCGCTGCAGGGTTATGTGCTCCGTCCATTATGAGAAGCGGCTTTTCACGTAAAACCTCAAGCCTGCCGGGCCAGTTAGTATTAGCCAGTCCACTGCGAATAGCCGATTCGTTGGTATTAAAACCATACTCATCGAGCAATTCAACAGCGGCCAGGGCCGTAGCAGCATTATCCAGCTGATAGGTTCCTCTCAGGGGAATGAAAATATCATCAAGCTGCAGCAAAAACCCCCTGTAAGAAAAATATTGCCCTCCGGTGGTTATTTTTTGTAAAATAGCAACCGGTTTTTCAGTAATTATTTCCCCTGCGGCTGCCCTGGCGGGATAAATCCTGTAATATGGCGAATCAAGTTCATTACAGTGTTCTTCGATTGTGGTTAGAGCTCTCCGGTTCTCTGCTGCTGTTAGCAGAGGCCTGCCCTGCTTTATAATACCTGCCTTTTCAGCAGCAATGGCTTCAACAGTACTGCCGAGCACCTCGGTATGCTCAAGGCTGATATTGGTAATGATGCTTAAAAGCGGAGTCACAACATTAGTGGCATCCAGCCTCCCACCGAGGCCGACTTCAAGGACGACAAGATCAACTTTTCGGTGGGCAAAATAAGTTAAGGCAAGAGCGGTAACAACCTCAAACTCGGTTAAAGGACCCAATTCCTCATCACTGCTGATCTTATCAACAAGAGGGCGGATTTGATCTACAAGTTTGACCAGCTGATCATGGCCAATATCGGCACCATCCACTGCCATTCGATTGGTAAAAGACAGCAGATAAGGGGAAGTATAAAGCCCGATGCTGTATCCTGCTGAACGAAGGATTGAGGCAAGCATAGCCGCAGTGGAACCCTTGCCGTTAGTTCCACCGATATGGACAAAACGCAGCTGATGGTGTGGATTTCCCAGCATATCCAGGAGAATTGTTATGCGTTCGAGCCCCGGCTTAATCCCAAAGCGGCCAAGCTCATGTATCCAATTCAGAGCTTCCCTGTAACGTTTAGCATCTTTCATCGATTACCGGAGCTCCTGCAATCTCTGTCTTAGCTTGATTAGCATTTGTTCCTGTTCTTCACGCCGTAATTTCTCTTTGTCTATAACTTCGGCAGGAGCTTTATCAATAAAATAAGGGTTATTTAGTTTGCCCTCCGTCTTTTTAATTTCAGCTAAAACCTGATTAAGCTCTTTTTCGAGGCGGGCGATTTCTGCCTCAAGGTCTACAACACCTTCCAACGGAAGGTAGGCTTCAATCCCTTCGGCTATAATTGCGGTAAGCGCCTGTTTTGGTTTATCTATTTCCTGCTTGATCGTCAAAGGCTCTGCTGAAGCCAGTTTTCCGAGGTGATGGCGTTCCTGGTCGAGAAAAACAGCAGTACGGCCTCCTGCCCTAATTATTACTTCAGTTTTTTTACCGGGTGGCAGCTTAACCAGGCTGCGTAGATTTCTGATAGCCCTGGTTACTTCCTGCAGCAGAGCCATCTCGGCTTTTTCTCCAGGATAAAAGTGTTTCTCATGAGGTTGAGGCCAGGATGCAACGACGAGAGCTTCTTCTTTGCGGAACGGCAGCTGCTGCCATATTTCCTCGGATATAAAAGGCATAAAAGGGTGAAGCATGCGCATAATTCCATCCAGAAGGTATACAAGCAGGCTGCGAGTGCGCTGCCTGTCATCGGTGGCTTCGATGCCGTCATCTTTCATGTAAAGGTAATGCTTGCTTAACTCGACATACCAGTCACAATAATCATTCCATATAAATTCGTAGATCAAGCGGGCAGCTTCGCCTAATTCGTATTTTTCAAGCAGGTCAGTCGCTTTGATTAGTGTTTCATTGAAGCGGTGCAAAATCCACCGATCAGCCCGTTTTAAACCGGCGGGCAAATTTAAGGGATCAAGATTTGCAAAAGAGGGTTCCTTTTCGCCTTCGTTCATTAAGTTCATCAGGACAAAACGCGAGGCATTCCAGACCTTGTTGGCAAAATTGCGGCCGGCTTCAACACTTTCCTGCCGGAAACGCTGGTCATTTCCAGGTGCCTGACCGGTAACCAGGGTAAAGCGCAGCGTATCTGCCCCGTAATTTTCAATTACCTCCAATGGGTCGATACCGTTACCCAATGATTTGCTCATTTTGCGACCGAGCGGGTCGCGCACCAGGCCGGTAATATAGACAGTATGAAAAGGTTCTTCTTCCATAAAAGCCAGACCCATAAACATCATTCGCGCAACCCAAAAATAAATTATATCATAGGCGGTTACGAGAACAGAGGTTGGGTAAAAATGATCTAAATCGGGAGTGTTATCCGGCCAACCAAGAGTGGAAAAGGGCCACAGGGCCGAACTGAACCAGGTATCGAGGACATCGGGATCCTGTTCAAGGGAACCGCTCTTACATTTAGGGCATAATTCCGGTTCGCTGTAATCGACGATTACCTCCCCGCAGTCACAATACCAGGCAGGAATTCGATGCCCCCACCAGATCTGGCGGGAAATGCACCAATCACGGATGTTTTCAACCCAATTCTGGTATGTGCGGGTAAAACGAGGCGGGACAAATTGAGTTCGCTTCTCTTCAACAGCTTCAAGTGCCGGCTCGGCCAGGGGTTTCATCTTAACAAACCACTGTCGCGAAATAAGCGGCTCGACAACTGTACGACAGCGCTGACAGCGACCGAGGGAGTGTTCATAATCTTCCACTTTCTCCACTAATCCCTGCTCATACAGATCAGCCAAAACCTGTTTGCGGCATTCATAGCGATCAAGCCCCCTGTAAGGCCCCGCTGCTTCTGTCATTTTTGCGTCTTCATCAATAATCTTGATTACATCAAGGTTATGTCTCTGGGCAATAGCAAAATCGTTTGGATCATGTCCCGGCGTAACCTTGACTGCCCCGCTGCCAAAGTCAGGATCGACATAATCATCTGCAACAATATATATTTTACGGTTCATAAGAGGCAGGTTAACTTGTTTGCCGACTAAGGAGTGATAACGTTTATCCTTGGGATGCACCGCTACTCCACTGTCACCAAGCATCGTTTCCGGTCGGGTTGTTGCAACCGTTATTAAACCCGTACCATCTACCAGCGGATAATGGATATGGGTTATTGAAGAAACTTCGTCCTCGTGTTCAACCTCGATATCAGATAGGGCAGTATGACAGCGCGGGCACCAGTTAATCATATAATCTCCACGATAGATTAAACCTCTATGGTATAAGTCAACAAAGACCTTACGCACTGCTTTTGAACAACCCTCGTCCATCGTGAAACGTTCACGTGACCAATCGCAGGAAACACCAAGCCGGTAAAGCTGCCTGGTAATCCGGGTGTGATAAGTATCTTTCCACTGCCAGACCCTCTCCAGGAAAGCCTCACGCCCCAATTCACTGCTGCTTATACCTTCTTCAGCAAGATGCTTTTCAACTACGTTCTGAGTGGCTATCCCGGCATGATCGGTACCGGGAAGCCATAGTGTATCGTAACCCTGCATGCGGCGCCAGCGGATGAGAATATCCTGAATCGTATTATTCAGAGCATGGCCCATATGCAGCGATCCGGTTACGTTCGGTGGAGGAATTACTATGGTATAGGGTTTCTGACCTGTATTGCGTGCCGCTTTAAAATATTCTCCGTCAAGCCAAAACTGATACTTTTCTATTTCAACTGCAGCTGGATTATAGACTGGTGGCAGTGTTGATTCTGACATATAGTCACCTCGTTAAGGATTTAAGGTTATAGAGTCCGGAGGTTATAACAATCCCACGGAAATGTTTTTTATTATCGATGCACACTAAACAATTATACTTCTGGATCTCTTCAAAGACAAGGTTTACACAGCTTCCAGATCCTTCAAACTTTATTTCTTAATATCCCAGTAAAGTGCATTAATAAATTGTTTTATGTTAACCCGTGTTTTGGTCGGGGTTTCCTGCTCCTGTTCAATCTCTTTCATTTTAAGACGAAGTTCTCCAAAATCAAAATACTTTGGCCCATACCTCTCAAAAATTGGGTTATTATAATCTTCCATGCCGAGAGCTGCAATATGGTCTATGGCATGCTTGATAGCCCGGCGAACTCGCTGTTCTATAGCGCGCACATCTGTTTTTTTATCTTCTTCCCGTAGATACTTTTCCTGTACCGCCTGGTAAAGATCCTTTAAATGCCTATATTCACCCAGGTATTTTTCGATATCTGGCACTGTGTTTAAAAAGAGAATAATCTGAACCAGATCATGACTGCCCGGCTCGCCAATCAACCCCAGATCGGCAAGGGTTTCCCGGGTCCTCTCCTTGATTGTGGTCTGATCGAGGCTGTGAGTCCCGGAAATACCGGCAGGTTGTTTAGTACTGCTAATCTGATCAAGAGCCGCAATAGATTCACGCATTTGTTCAAATGAACGTTCCATCTTTATACGTTCTGTAATTCCTATAATCACGGATATTACTTCAACCTTATTAATCGGTTTGTTGATATAAAACTCTATGCCCGCTGCATAAGCCTGCGCAATTATTTCTTTTTTTTCAACCTGGGAGATCATCATTATCTTGCCCTGAAAATCCCGCTTTCTGAGCTCCTCAACTATTTCGATACCATCTTTACCCGGCATCAGAAGATCAATGAGCAGTATATCTGGTTGGTGATATATAATTGTCCCAACCACATTGCCATGTCCATCTGCTAATTCACCAATCACTTCGCCAAGTTGTTCATCCTCGATGATCTGAGCCAGAATGCGGCGACAGGCAAGATCATCATCTAAGATAAAAAAAGTAAACTCCATCAACTATCCTCCGGTTAAACTGGCAACTGGAATTAAGATAATAAAACATTTTTCAGACGGGGTTTCCCGGAAACTCACTTTGCCTTGAAAACTTTCAACAAGGCCTTTTACATAAGCAAGGCCGATCCCTGTAGATGGCACTCCTTCCGTGGAAAACTTGGTCGTGAATCCGAGCTCGAATATAAGCTCGCGATCACGCTCTTTAACCGGATTCCCATTATCACAGACATATATTCTGAGCACTTTTCCTTTGCGTTTTACCCCGAGACGTATGTACCCTTCGCTGGAAATAGCTTCAACGGCATTAGAAACCAGGTTATTAAGAATCGCCAAGAGTGGATAAATCTGCTCAATCTCCAGGTCTTCTTCTATTTTCAGATTGAACTGGACCATTTTCTCCAGGCTATGACTATAACTCCGGTTAGTTTTTATGACCAGGTCTATTAGGTCAGAAAGTTTCATAACCGGTTTATCTTTTCTGATTTTAAGGACTTCTCCAAGTCCGGCCAGGATACGGACTGTATCCTTTTTTACTTCATGAACTTCTTCAGCTACCTCCAGGGCTGCTCTTTCCATTGAAGAATCGGCCAATTTTAATTCTTTTAACTGCTTGTGTAAATTATAGCTCTTTGCCATTATGTTTTCTATGTTTTCCATTGATTTTTGCATGTAAAAAAGCTCATCGTAAAGTTCGGAAGCGACGATTAGCATTTTTTCATAGCTTACTTTTTGCTGTTCATCTAAAACCATCGTCTTCTGGAACTGACTGATGTTGACCAGACTGCTTACTAAAAAAACCTGAACGGAAGACATTAGAACTAAAATAATGATGTTATCAATAACAATAATTTCCTGATAAGGAACTCTGACCACAGCTTCAGCAAAGTTCGATACTGTAATCGCAGCACCTAAATAGAGAATCAGGGGCACAGAAAATTTACGCGCCCCTTCCCTTATCCCGCCAATTTTAAGAATAATCGAAAGTAGAAGAAAGTAAACCAATCCTGAATACTGGTGAGCCATCATAAAAGTAAAGTAATCGCGAGGCAACCAGAAGAAGTAATCTAAAGCCACTCTTAAAAGCAGGGTTGATATGGCAACAAGAATAGCAGTTGGAATGATCAAAAGATGATTCAGACTGAGAATAGCATAAACAAAAACCACCGTGCCCATTGAAAAACGAAATGGTCCGATGTCTGTTACAATAAAAAGTTCAGTGGCAATTACAGTAACCGTGACAACAAGTATAACCTTTTTATTGAGGGGTTTGAGCAGATAATCCGATATCCCGCCCCTGGCCCTCCTCATACAGGCGGTAGCCCATGTCAAAAGCCTGTTGATTGAGCTCACCACTTCCCTTGGGCGCCATCTTGAAAATGCTTTCCCTGAATATATCCCGATCAACAAGCCCTGTCGCAGCATTTATCACACCAAGAGCAAGCATATTGGCGACAACTTCACGGCCGATTTTTTCTTTGGCGGTCCGCGTTATCAGATAAGGCTGTATATTATATTCATCGCTGGCTGAGCAGCTGACGAATGTGGAATCTACGATAATAATACATCCAGGGTCAACCTTGGGCAGGTACTTATTAAACGAAGTCTGGTTCATACAAAGCAGGACAGTTGGTTTGGTCACTTTGGGGTATTCAATTGTATCTATATCAATAATCACGCCGGCCATGCTTGCGCCACCTCTGGCTTCAGGACCATATGATTGTGTCTGAACTACATTTTTGTTATCATTGACAGCCGCTTCAGCCAGAATGATTGCTGCAAGGATCAGACCCTGTCCTCCGGCGCCGGTCAGCAATATTTCCTGCCTGTTACCCAAAGGAATACCTCCTGTTTTCAGCCGATTTCCTTACCGATTGATCGGTAATACTGTTCGGCAAATTCCGGAGCATCGATAGAGAAAAGGACACCTGTAATTATTTTATCGACCAGATCCGCCTCTTCCATATTCGCAGCACGTTCAGTAGAAATACTGCTATCTTTCATATCGCGCAGCATATCCACAGCTCCGCCCAACTTGTTACGTCTTCCGTAGGCAATCGGGCAGGGAGAGAGCGCTTCAACAACTGAAAAGCCCCGGTGGTTTGCCCCTCTGACAATTAACTGCTCCAGCTGCCTGGGCTGAGCAGCAATACCCCTGGCTCCGAATGTTGCCCCGGCCCCCCTGGCAAGTTCCAGCAGGTCAAACGATCTTTCAAGTGTCCCGCGAGGAGCGGTTGTAGCCTTTTTCCCGGTCGGAGTAAGCGGAGAATGTTGTCCGCCGGTCATTCCGTAAATATGATTATTGACTATTACTGCATTTAAATCTATATTCCTCCTGGCCGAATGAATAAAATGATTGCCGCCGATAGCGCTGCAGTCACCATCGCCCATTATAACAAAAAGCTTGAGTTCGGGCCTGGCCATCTTTAGGCCGGTGGCAAAAGCCAGGGCCCGCCCATGAGTAGTATGCAGGGTATTAAAGTTTAGATAACCTGCCGCCCTTGATGAACAGCCGATACCTGAAACAATAACCACATCTTTCTGGTCATAATCGGCCCGTTCAACAGCTCTTACCAGGGCAGCAGTAACAATGCCATTTCCACAGCCGGGGCACCAGATATGAGGTAATTTTTTCGTCCTTAAAAAATCCTGGGTTAGATGTTCTATGAGAGCCACCTCCCTACTTCATCGGAGATCTGATCCGGACTGATCATTTCCCCGTCATAACGATTCACCGGGATAACCCTGGCTTCACCACATGCATAGCGCTCCACCTCACCGACAAGCTGACCCATGTTCATTTCCGGAACCAGGATAACATCGGCCTGCCGGGCCAGTGCTTCTATTTCCCTGGCAGGAAAAGGCCATATTGTCTGTAAGCTTAAAAGCCCAACCGGTAAGCGTTTCTGCCAGTATGCTTTTTTAACTACCGCCCTCGCCGAGCGAACAGCACAACCATAAGTAACGATAGCTACCCTGGGCTCTTTATGTCCGATATAGTTGGTCAGGATAATCTCATCACGGTATTTTTCCAGCTTTCCATGAAGACGCTCGAGGGCCCGTTCAACCTGAGGCGGATCACCGGTCGGAAAACCGTACTGGTCGTGGAACAAACCTGTCACATGGTAATAATGGCCGAAGCCAAAAGGCACCAGCGGAGTGAGCCCTTTTTCATCATAGGGTTTCCAATCGGAAGGTACTTTATCGCTCGATTTTTCCACCATCAGCTTACCTGTTTCGGGTATTTGGACTTTTTCCCGCATGTGGCCGATAACTTCATCCAGTAAAACAATCACCGGCTGCCTCAGCTTTTGGCTCAAGTTAACAGCGGCAATCGTAAGATAATATGTTTCATATACTGATGCCGGCGAAAAAACAATAATCGGATGATCACCATGAGTACCCCAGCGAGCCTGCATAACATCACCCTGTGCAGGAGCGGTAGGAACGCCTGTGCTAGGACCCATACGCTGGACATTGACAACAACGCAGGGTATCTCCGCCATAATTGCATAGCCCAGGTTTTCCTGCTTCAGAGAAAAACCCGGTCCGCTTGTAGCAGTCAGGGTTCGCATACCGCCGATGGATGCTCCGATTATCGCAGCCATACTGGCTATTTCGTCTTCCATCTGTATAAAAACTCCGCCGATGTCGGGCAGCTTGGCTGCCATATGCTCGGCAATTTCCGTCGAAGGTGTTATTGGGTACCCGGCATAAAAACGAACGCCCGCGCTGATCGCTCCCACTGCGCAGGCCTCATTGCCTTGCATCAGAACCGGTTTTATCTCCGGCATTAGTTGAAAGCCTCCTCTTGACCACTGCAATTGCAAAATCGGGGCAAAATGTTTCGCAGACCCCGCAGGCGGTGCACTTAACTAAATCCTTTTCGGCTTTACCGTGTTCGTCCATAAAAAGAGCTTCCTTTGGACAGAAAGCTATACAGATCCCGCATCCTTTGCACCAATCACGGTTTATCAGAAGATCGGCATTCGAAATGCTTCTTTTAGCCTGCGCCAAGTATATATCTCCCCCTGTTCGGAATCGATTTAACCACCAATTATGATTTTAAGCTTCAACCTACCATAAGTGACAGAAAGATACCGGAAATCTTATAGAATCTTTTTATATTTTATCATTATAACACATAGCAGGATGAGCACCAGGTGCTCATCCTGCTCAACCTTTTTAATTATTACTGCCTGTGGGTTCCGTTACGCAACCAGCCGCGGTAATGCATGGCTTCTGCCAATCTCTGGATAGAATACATATAAGCGCCGGTTCGCATATCGGAACCGATACACTTCTCACAGTAAAAGCTGTAAACCATCCTAAAAGCCTCAACCATCTTTTCTTCAAGTCGCCTGTTAACAGTTGCAAGGTCCCAACGGAAACCATAGTTGTTCTGAACCCATTCAAAATATGAAACCGTAACCCCGCCACTGTTGGCCAGGATATCGGGGACGACCAGGATATCATTCTCCTTAAGAATCTGATCCGCCTCCGGGGTTGTCGGGCCGTTGGCTGCTTCGATAACAATTTTTGCTTTCACGTCATTGGCATTTCTTTCGGTAATCTGACTTTCGAGAGCTGCAGGAATTAGGATATCACATTCTATAGCCAGCAATTCCTGGTTACTAATCTCTTCCGCCCCGGGGAAACCTGTAACAAAGCCGGTTCTCTCAACATGCTCCAACAGTTTGCTAATATCTAAACCTTTTTTATTGTAAAGACCACCGCTGACATCACTGACAGCAATTACAGGACAGCCTTCATCGGCAAATAATAATGCAGCATTACTGCCAACATTGCCGAAGCCCTGGATAGCAATACGGGCCTTTTCAAATGGAATCTTAAATGCGCTTGCCGCTTCCCTGGCTACAAAATAGCAGCCCCTTCCGGTTGCTTCATTTCTTCCGACACATCCGCCCACAGCCAGGGGCTTGCCTGTAACCACACCAAATGATGGCTCGCGCATGTTGCTGCTGTATTCGTCGGCAATCCAGGCCATTACCTGGGAATCAGTAAAAACATCGGGTGCCGGAATGTCTGTTTCGGGCCCAAGAATAGATCCCAGTGCACGGACGTAGGCACGGGTCATTCTTTCACGTTCTTTCATAGTCATTTTTTGCGAATCACAAACGATAGCACCTTTTCCACCGCCAAAAGGTACTCCAACCAGCGAACATTTCAAGGTCATCCACATTGAAAGAGCCTTGATGCTATCAGTTGTAACATCCGGATGATAGCGCAGCCCACCTTTAAATGGTCCAAAAACATTGTTATGTTGGCAACGGTAGCCGGTAAATACTTTTGTAGAACCATCTTCCATTTCCACCGGGATAGCAACCTCAACAAAACGCATCGGAGTTTTCAGATGCTCATATACCTCAGGAGATAAACCTGCCAGGTCAATCGCCTGCTTAATCATGCTTAAGGTTGCCACCAGTGTATTGTCAACCTTCTTGCCCTTCTCAACTTCTACCGACATTAGTAGTCCTCCTTGTTACTCTTTGTTTAGTAATTTTCGTACGGGGGGATTCCCTTTTCATCCCAGCCCTGTAAAAGATAATAATCATCTAACATCAAATCTAACTCTTCTCGGGTGATCAGGCTTTTACCTTCATTAATCGACTCGGTCAATAAACGTTTTGGCAGAATATCGTCAGCCCTGGTCGCCCCCTCTCTCAAGTTGATCAACCTGGTTAAAGTCTGAATCCGCCCGGCAACTGAACGCAGCTCGGTCAAACCATATCGTTTACCGGTCAAAAGAAACAAAATTGTAATCAGTTCTTCCCAGTGAATCAGGTCGCGATAAAAACGGCAGAAAATAAGGCAGTCGTATATATTCAACCTTTCCTCATAATCCACAAATAGCCTCGCTTTTTCTTTAACCTGGGCCGGATCAATCATACCACTTAGCTCCGGTTTGTAAAAAGTGGTCCTTAAATGACAAGCCCCACGATCAGATGTTGCATAGGCCAACCCCATTCCTTTTAAAACCCGCGGATCATAACCGGCCGGTTCAAGGCCCTTGACATGAATAGCAAAATCTTCCATTTCCAACACTTCTGCCGCTTTCCTTAGACCTCCGCTGAATAAAGCTCCCTCATCTTTACCATCAACGATTGATTTGAGAAAAGCTGCTATTGAATCGCTATCCCCGTAAGACGGAGCTTTGGTTAACCTTCCTTTTAAGCCTGCTTCGATAGCAAAAGCGGCAATATTACCAGCACTAATTGTATCAATACCCCAGCGGTCACATAAGTCGTTTAAATAAAGTATATCCTCCATACTGGCAATACAGCAAAGACCACCAAAAGCATAAATGGTTTCAAATTCCGGACCTTCTACCTGTAGACCTTTGTGATCTCCATGCAGAACCGTCGTCAACTTACCGCAGGCAAAAAAACAGCGGTAGCAACCGCGCGATTTAACTTCCATATTGTTTTGCATATAATCAGCACTGATATTTTCCCAGTTATCAAGTCTTCCTTCAGACCAATAACGGGTAGGAAAACAGCCGGCATTATTGGTAATCTCTACCAGGGCGGG
>JBNJHN010000026.1:0-23284 GCA_051748565.1 Bacillota bacterium
TTTACCGGCATAAGCAGTCTGATAACATTGCTGAATATACCGGCGGTTAAAATTATTAACCCTCGTTCATGGCACCGCTTAACAATGGCCTTCGTTGCTTCCGGGGCAGGTTCTTTTGTTTTCCTGTCTTTAACCATTTCGATTGCCTGCATGGCACCTAGGCCGCGCTGATCACCGATTAAGGGATACTTTTCTTTCATCTTTTTTAACCTGTCTTCTGTTGCCGATCCGGTTACTTTTGCCTTTTCACCAATTTGTTCTCTGTCCGAGGCGTCAAGAACGGCCAGGGCAGCTGCACAACCTAAAGGATTCCCGCCATAAGTACCGCCGATTTCACCCGGTCCCGCTGAATCCATAACTTCAGCCCTGCCGGTCAGTGCACTTATGGGTACACCACCGGCGAGTGATTTGGCCATTGTGATCAGATCGGGTGCTACATCATAATGATAGCTGGCCAGAGGGTTACCTGTGCGATAAAACCCGGATTGGATTTCGTCGAGAATTAAGAGAACCTTGTTACGACGGCATATTTCGTGAAGAACTTTGAAGTAATCCGGGGGAGGCACAATAAAACCGCCTTCACCCTGCACCGGTTCTGCTATAACAGCAGCAACACTTTCGGCAGAGCACTCTACAGCGAAATACTGCTCAAGATATTTGGCACAGTGCAGATCGCATTCGGGATAAGTAAGGCCAAAACGGCAGCGATAGCAATAAGGAGCGGGTATTTTATAGACTTCAGGCGCAAAGGGACCAAACCCGTATTTATAAGGTTTGACTTTTGAGGTCAGGGTCATTGCCATCAGTGTACGGCCGTGAAAAGCACATTCGAGGGAAACAATCGCTGTCTTCCCGGTAAAACGGCGGGCCAACTTAATTGAATTCTCAACGGCTTCGGCACCGCTGTTAAAAAGCGCTGTTTTTTTAGGAAAATCGCCCGGAGTGAATTCATTTAGTTTAGCTGCCAACTGAACATAAGGCTCATACATAGCTACCATGAAGCAGGTGTGTAAATATTGGTCTGCCTGCTTTTTTATTGCTTCAACAACTGCAGGGTGGCTGTGACCTAAATTTAACACGCCAATGCCACCGGCAAAGTCAATAAAATTATTTCCATCAACATCTGATACCATAGCACCCTTTGCCTCTTTTACAAAAACCGGCATAACAGACGAGATACCACGAGCCACATTTAAATCGCGCATTTTAGTCAATTCGTGAGACTTCATTCCCGGTTCGAATTTAACCGGCTTCCCATTTTTATCACTCATCCAGCAATCCCCTTTCTGTTAGCTTTCTTTAGCTTATTATATAAGCAATAGTAGTGCCAGGTTCATTTGCAAATAGAGAGGCAACCACTACAGGCAAATTAAGACCATGGTAAAGTATTTAATGCAAATATACATTAAAAAATGCTCTTTTGCATTAAAAGAACATGGCATAAAGTTTCTCCGGCCGCCAATACTAAATCAGCGTGATATCAATTGTTGTTTCGTTCCGGCCTGGTTATGTTGTATTTTTTTAATTTACGGACAACGGTTGACTGATCAATTTCCAGGGCTTCGGCAATTTCATAGGTTGTTCGGTAATATTGCCGGGCTTCGGCAAGCAGCTCTTTTTCAAATTTCTCAGAAGCTGTTTTAAGCGGTGGCAATGGCCTTGATTTAAACTGTTTTTTATAATGTACATCAATTTTGCCCAAAAGGTGGCGGGGCAGATTATTCACACCAATCTCCTCATTATCAACCACGATCATTATCCGCTCTATCAGATTTTCAAGCTCCCTGACATTGCCTGGCCAGTGATAATTTTCAAGATAGCTGTAAGCCTCGGGTGAAAAATATTTATGCTGAGAATATCTTCTGCTTAATTTATCAAGGATTTGTTCTGCAAGTGGCTTTATATCTTCCCTGCGTTCACGCAGTGGAGGCACCTGCAGGGGAATAACATCAAGACGAAAGAATAAATCTTCCCGAAATTCTCCTTTTTCAACAAGGCTGGTAATGTCGCGGTTAGTTGCGGCAATAAAACGCAAGTTAAGTTTTACTTCTCGGGTACCACCGATGGGACTGATTAAACCCTCCTGAATAACATGTAAAAGCTTCACCTGTAAGTTAAGGGGAAGTTCGGTGATTTCATCGAGAAAAAGCGTGCCCTCATTGGCCAGTTCAAGTTTGCCAATTTTACCTTCACGTCGGGCCCCGGTAAAAGCGCCGCCGGCATAACCGAACAACTCGCTTTCCAGCAAATTCTCAGGAATAGCACCACAGTTTACTACAGTAAACGGCTTTTCACTGCGCGGACTGCAGTGATGAATATAACGGGCAATCATCCCTTTCCCTGAACCCGATTCACCTGTCAGTAAAACCGTTGAATCAACAGCTGCAATCTTCTTTGCAACCTTTATCAGTTCCAGCATAGCCTCACTGGAAGCAACAATAACACTTTTTCCCATATAACCCTGGCGCAGTTCTACCAATTCTTGCTGATAACGATTTTTGAGCAATTCAGTTTCTTCCAACTGCTGTTTCAGTTTATTGAGTCTTGTAATATCCCTGGTATTGACGATAACCCTGAAGATTGAGCCGTCCCTTTTAAAAGCAGGAGTTCCGGTCGCCAGTAATTTACGTCCGTCTCTGCGGGACTGAATCACCGTCTGGGCGCTTTTGTTGTCTATAACAAGCCGCGTTACGGAAGGGAAAAATATTTTTTTTCTTTCCAGTTCATCCACCGTCTTACCAAGCACCTCGGAAAGCTTAATACCGAAATTTTCTTCAAAAACCGGGTTTGCACGCAGAATTTTACCATTGCCGTCTGCAACCAGGATCTCATCTGAAGAAAAGTTTATCACAGCAGCCAGCTCCTGCTCCAGTTCCTCGGATTTGCCGATCATTTGAGCAAAAATAGCGCCAGTAGTAACTACTCCGGCAATATCTCCCTCTTCATTGAAAACTGCCAGGGCTCCGTGTAACTTCAGATCCGGCCAAAAGGAATTCAAAGCGGCACCAGGTTTTATTGAAGGGCATGGCTCGATAACCAGGTCAGCTGCGTTCGAAACAGACGCAGCTATATCTTTTTTAAATGCTTTTGTTACAGATAAAGCAGTAATAACATTCTTCCTGATGCCTTCTTCCAAAACACAGATAACCCCTTCATCAGCTTCAAGCAATGTTTTAATCGCTTCTAATGCCGAATCCGATTTTCTAACACTATCTAGATTTTTAATCATAAAATCAGCAGCCGTAAACATCATTGTTCTCCTTTAAGGAGGAGTTATATGAGAAATGTAATTAAAAAATAATCTGTTTGTAATATTCCTGTAATGTTATAACATTATACTATTAATGAGTTGACCCCCTCTTTTTATATATATTGCTGGGCGCAGTTTAACAAACTGCGTCTTTTTTTCTTAGATGAAGTTCACTGAAAAATATAGCCCTCCCGAGCTGCTTGTTGACAATAGCACTTAACTCCCTTATTATTCTATCAAAATATTCTGTCCGGTGATAGTATGAAAAAAAATGAAAATAATCAGGGAAACAAACCGACCGATAACTATACCCCGGCAGCTAGCCGGCTTGACGGAACGCCTGATATGCTTGATTTGCAAGGGTTGGAAAGCAATAACATATATTATTACAAATCAGTAGATTCGACTAACCTTGTTGCCCGCAAACTTGCCGGAGAAGGTGCGTCCGCTTTTAGCACGGTGGTTGCTGAAGAACAGAAAAAGGGACGCGGACGGCTTGGCCGCTATTGGTTCTCACCACCGGGAAAAGGACTCTGGTTTTCAATGCTTCTGCGGCCGGATGTCCCGGGCCACTTCGATGCATCACCGGCTACTCTGGTCGCAGCCGCTGTGCTGGCTGACTTTTTCAGAACCCATTATGAACTGCCAGTGCTGGTAAAATGGCCTAACGACCTCCTGATTGGAAAAAAGAAAATGGGCGGCATTCTTACTGATATAAAAACAGAGCCAGGCATAATTCACTACCTGATTGTAGGCATTGGATTAAATATAAATCAGCTGAAAACAGATTTTCCGGCAGAAATCCAACAAAAATCAACTTCCCTTTTAATCGAAACAGGCAGACTATTTTACAGGACCGATCTCTTTTTATCTATCAGGAGTAAACTTGAAAAAGCTTACCATCTTTTCTTTGCTGAAGGTTTCTCTCCATTTTCCGGTATCTGGGAAAAAAATAATGCGACTTTGGGGCAAACTGTTACCGTATCCTGGCCCGGTGGATCAATGAGAGGAAAAGCTGTAGGCCTGGCGGGAAATGGTGCTCTGCTTCTCCAAGATAAAGAGGGTGATATCCATACCTTTAATTACGGAGAGCTCATTTAAGCAAAAGGAAGATAATAATCAACAGATGCAAAAAATAACAATAAGCGCCCTCTTTACAGCTTTAATTGCAGTTTTAGCCCAGGTAGCAATTCCCGTCCCTTTTAGTCCCATCCCTGTAACCGGACAGGTAGTTGGAATAATGCTTGCAGGTTCTCTACTGGGCAGCAGGGCGGGAGTTCTGTCAATTGTTGCCTATCTTTTACTGGGCGCGGCCGGTGCACCTGTTTTCTCCCTGGCTCGCGGAGGGCTTTATATCATCGCAGGTCCAACAGGAGGCTATCTTCTGGGCTTTATACCGGCAGTATATATAACCGGGCGGATACTGGAAAAGGTTGACCAGCCTTCGGCATTCAGGACTATCAGCGCTATGCTGATTGCCCTCGGTTTTATATACTTAATCGGAGGCATCCAATTAGGCTTAATTATGCGCTATAGCTTTACCCAGGTAATATTAACCGGTGTAGCCCCTTTCCTGGTTCCGGATCTCTTCAAAGTGGCCCTGGCTGCTTTTTTAAGTATCCGGATCAAAGCAAGCCTGCACAACAACAACCTGGGACACATCCTGGGAAACAGGTAGACAAAAGCCTGATTAAATCTATGTTAGTGTATCTCATTATCTTTTTTTTTGTGCCTTGGTTGAACAATTGACCCCTGGAGGATAATATAAGTTAGAAGGCCTTTCCGTTCTTGGTATATTTCAGCCACGGCTGCTTCGAGGGACGAAGCGGGGGTAAAACCAAAAAGGCGGGCTTCTTCGGGATCAAGATCTGAAACCAGGTGAACCCGCCCATGCTGCTGCAGCTTGCCCACTGCATAAGCTTTGTGCCCACCCAGAGCAAATTCACTTCGCAGCATTTCTTCCATTTCAGGCAGGGGTATACACTTATTGATCCAATCTTTATAAGCATCCGATCCAATCCCTTCAGAACACTTAGCCAGCAAGATCACATCCCCACCCTTTTTTACTGCTTTCATAGCATTATCAAGAGTCTTGTGCGCCTGATAGAGATTAATGTCCTTCGGATATCCACCACATGAGATGATCACTACATCTGCAAGACGATCGATCTCTACACCATAGACCCTGTCAGCCATGTGACAGGCGGCAAGATGAGCCTTGATCATGTTGCCGGCAAAAAATCCCAGGATATCTTTATTTTCATCAAGGACGGTATTCAATAAAAAATCGCCACCGACCATCAGTGCTGCTTCCAGCAGGTCCTCGTGAACAGGATTGCCATCCAACCTGCCGCTGCAGGCCCGCTCATCGAACATAAGGCTGTGATTTTTTTTAATAGTCTCCCACCCGGCGACGCCGGGAACAAGAGCTTTTCTACCGCCACCATATCCGGCAAAAAAGTGATGAACTACACTACCCGTTAAAATACGGCGGTCAGCAAGCAGAACTTTGTTATTGATATATACAGGAGTTTTATAAGATGTTTCACCCAGACAGCTTAACTCATCGTAATTCCTGCCGTCATGATTAAACATAGCTATTTCTTTGAAGACCCCTTCACCAACCAAATTTTTCATTTCAGCAGGGTCTAAGGGGCGGTGCGTACCGTTGGCAAAAATAATAAATATAGCATCTTTGCTTATTCCGGCCTGTGCCAGTTCATCTATTAACAGCGGCAGGAAAAACTCACTGCGCGCCAACCTTGTTGAATCATTTACTAACAGGCAGACAGTTTCTCCCGCTCTGACAACTTCCTTAAGCGGCGGGGAGGCAATCGGACTCCGCAGGGCTTCCAGCAGGGATTTCTCAGGATCAGCCAGTGGTTCTTCGCCAACGGTCTGCAACACTTCATAAGATAGACCGTTAGGAAGTCTCAGGGTGATAGTTTTATGTCCATATTGTAACTCCATCAATATACCTGCATTACTCTGAAATTTCTTCCTCAGCCAGGATAGCTGCACCGAGAGCACCGGCAATTTGCGGTTCGGGAGGAACAATAATTTCTGTTTTAAGCTTTTCATTAAGGGCTTGTACAACTGCCCTGTTTTTAGCCACGCCTCCTGTTATCATTACTGCTTCTTCAAGACCTACGCGGCGTACCAGTCCAGCGGTACGGTCGGCAATAGACTGATGCAGCCCCCGCGCTATATCTTCCCGGGGCAGACCCTGGGCAATAAGGGAGACTACTTCCGACTCTGCAAAAACAGTACACATACTGCTGATTGATATAATATTTTTGGCCCTGTCACTTAAATCGGCAAGCCCGTCGAGCTCAACTTCAAGAGCATGAGCCATAACCTCCAGAAAACGCCCGGTCCCGGCAGCACACTTGTCATTCATAGCAAAGTCGAGCACCTTACCTTTATCGTTTAAGAGAATTACCTTGCTGTCCTGACCGCCGATATCGATGACAGTACGTACCTGCGGATTTAAAAAATGTGCACCGCGCCCATGACAGGTGATTTCTGTAATTCTCTTATCTGCGAATTCGATACTAATGCGTCCATAACCGGTCGCAACAACATACTTTATATCTGATCGGGTCAGGTTTGCCTCTTTGAGCGCTTTTTCCATTGCCTTTTCAGCAGCTGTTTTACTATTTGATCCGGTTGGCATGATTATATAATGTACTACCTCTTTCTGATCCAACAGAACAACTTCGGCGGTCAGTGAACCGACATCAATTCCTGCAACAGTCATTAAAAAACCTCCAATTATAAAGGACTCAGAAATCAGGATACCGGATAAAAAAAAAGAGCATTTACAGAAGCACATTAATCGCCCGCCAGATCTGATCACGCCCGGAGCCTGTGCGGGCCGAAAAAGGTAAAAGCAGATCTTCTTCAAAAAGTCCCAGCTGCCTGCGGATCACTGCCAGCTGCTTAATTAATGCACCGCGCGAAATTTTGTCTGCTTTAGTCGCTACTGTTACAGTGGCAATAGTATGTGCACGCAGCCAACCGGACATTAGTTTATCGTCTTCAGTCGGTTCATGACGACAGTCAATTAGATGAATGCAGCCCCTGAGGTTCAATCTATCTCCCAGGTAATCCTCAATTATCGGGGCCCAGCGCTCACGTTCTTTTTTGGAAACTTTTGCATAACCGTAACCGGGCAGATCGACGAAACAATTTTTGCCGTTGATTAAATAAAAATATAAACCCCGCGTCTTGCCGGGAGTAGAACTGGTCCGGGCCAGGTTTTTCCTGCCAACCAGATTGTTTAGCAAAGATGATTTGCCCACATTGGATCGCCCGATAAAAGATATTTCGGGAATATCCCATTGAGGAAAATCATCAACATTATAGGCAGCCGCTTTTAACTCCACCTGTTTAACTTTCACTTTTCACCTTTTCTGAAAGCCTGAATTAGAAATCCTAACCACCGGACTGTTAATGTTGAAGCGGTGAATCATGACTGCCTTCCGGAAGGTTAAGATCATTTTGCCTGATCTCTTTTTTCCCGGATTCTATACTTTTCCCGTTTTCAGTTTTTGCCAGGGCCATCTCTAAAACTTCATCCATATGTTCGACCAATTTAACTTCAACCCTGCGCTTCACATTCTGAGGTATATCACTTAAGTCACGGCGATTTTCAGCGGGCATCAGTATATACCTGATTCCTGCACGGTGCGCAGCAAGAATTTTTTCTTTAACCCCGCCTATAGGTAAAACCCGGCCGCGAAGGGTAATTTCACCGGTCATAGTCACATCTTTCCTGACCGGCATCTTGGTCAGAGCAGAAGCAAGAGCCGTAGCCATGGCGATCCCGGCCGATGGCCCGTCTTTGGGAATGGCGCCTTCGGGTACATGTATATGAATATCGATATTTTCATAGAAGTTTTCATCCAGGCCAAGAGATCCAGCCCGGGACCGGATATAGCTCATAGCCGCCTTGGCCGATTCCTGCATAACATCACCAAGCTGCCCGGTAAGGGTCATTTTACCCTTACCTTTCATTAAGGTAATCTCGATTGAGAGCAGATCACCACCGCTCTCGGTCCAGGCCAATCCGGTAGCCACACCGATTTCATCCTCTTTTTCTGCTGAACCGTAACGATAGCGGGGTATACCCATATATTTTTGTAAGTTCTGGCGGGTTAGCCTGATATGTTTATCCCGATCTTTAACGATTTCCCGGGCCACTTTACGGCAAACAGCGGAGATGCTCCGCTCAAGATTACGTACCCCCGCTTCGCGAGTATACTCGCGGATAATAGCACGCACTGCACCTTCGGATAGCTCCAGGTTTTCAGCTGTTAAACCATGTTCCTTTAGTTGTTTCGGAATTAAATACTGGCGGGCTATTTCCACCTTGTCTTCTTCGGTATAACCGGGGATGTGGATTAATTCCATCCGATCCAGCAAGGGCTGTGGAATATTGTATGAAGTATTCCCGGTGGTTATAAACATCACCTGTGAAAGATCAAAGGGTACTTCAATATAGTGGTCGCTGAAAGAATTGTTCTGCTCCGGATCAAGCACTTCCAGAAGGGCAGAAGAAGGGTCGCCCCTAAAATCTGTCGACATCTTATCAATTTCGTCCATCAGGAAAACCGGATTTCTTGACTTTGCCTGACGCATACCCTGGATAATCCTCCCCGGCAAAGCACCGATATAAGTTCTGCGGTGACCCCTCACTTCGGCTTCATCGCGAACCCCACCCAATGAAATTCGCACAAATTTTCGCTCAAGGGCCCGGGCAACCGATTTGGCAAGAGAAGTCTTGCCAACCCCGGGAGGACCGATCAAACAAAGAATAGGTCCCTTCAGCTTCTTTGCAAGCTGGCGTACCGCCAGGTACTCAATAATCCGTTCTTTCACTTTCTGCAGCCCATAGTGATCTTCGTCCAGGATTTGTTCTGCAACGTCGAGATCAAGGCGATCTTCAGTTTCAATTGACCAGGGAAGCTCAAGCAACCAGTCCAGGTAAGTCCTGATCACAATACCCTCCGCTGCAGCAGGGGGCATTTTCTCCAATCTTTCTACTTCTTTAACTGCTTTTTCTTCCACTTCCTCAGGAAGTTTTGCTTCAGTAATTTTTTCGCGGTACTCTTCAGCTTCGGCCATTCGTTCGTCTTTCTCACCAAGTTCATTTTGAATCGCCTTCATCTGTTCACGCAGGTAATACTCTTTCTGAGTTTTTTCCATCTGGTTGCGGACCCGCAGGTTGATCTTGCGTTCAATTTCCAGGATTTCCATTTCCCTGCTTAATATTTCATTGAGCTTCTCCAGACGATCTCCGGTATCGATCGCTTCGAGAATTTCCTGCTTCTGCTGTATTTTCATACTTAGATGAGAAGCAATAACATCGGTAAAACGACCCGGTTCCTCAATATCCGAAACCGTAGAGACAGTCTCGGGGGGTACCTTACGGCTCAACTTCGTATATTGCTCAAATCGATTAATTATACTCCGCATTTGCGCTTCGATTTCGGAAGTTCTTTCAGGATTATCTTCCAGTATTTCCACTTCAGCTTCAAGAAAAAGTTCTTCAGTATAGAGTTCTATAATCTTAGCCCGATTTAAGCCTTCGACCAGGACACGAATTGTTCCCCCGGGCAGTTTAATCATCTGCTTGACTAGGGCTTCAGTCCCGATTTTATAAAGATCGCTTAATGCCGGTTCATCAACCTTGGCATCTTTCTGAGCAACAAGCAGAACCCGGTTATCTTTCAACATTGCCCTTTCCAGAGCTGATATTGATCGCTCCCGGCCGATATCAAGATGTAAAACCATGTTTGGAAAAACCAGTACTCCTCTTAAGGGGAGAGCCGGCAATCTCTCTTTTTTAGACATATTAAAACCTACCTTCCCGATTAAAAGTTAAAGCGAGAAGCTCAAGTATCTTTATTATTCGCTTCCCGCTTTCTATTATCCTTTACTTGACTGTCCGGTTAATAACACCCTCTGCGCCTGTTTTATGCGCTTTCTTCTTTCTTTTTCCGTTTATCTCTTGTTGCCAGGATAGGAGTCTCCTTGTTCAGGACAACCTCCCGGGTAATGACGCAGCGTTCAACATCATCCCTTGACGGGAGTTCAAACATTACATCAAGCAGTGTTTCCTCCAGAATTGCACGCAAACCGCGTGCTCCTGTATTTCTTTTCATTGCTTCCTCAGCAATAGCCTGGAGGCAGTTCTCCTTGAACTCAAGCGTGACACCATCTATCTCAAATATTTTCTGGTACTGCTTGATTAAGGCATTGCGCGGTTCTTTCAGGATTCGCACGAAAGCTTCACTATCAAGCTGATCGAGAGTTGCAATGACCGGTATTCTTCCTACAAATTCCGGAATCAAGCCATATTTAAGCAAATCCTGAGGCAGGATTTGCTTGAGTATATCTCCAAGGTCGTTGTCATCACGTGAGATAACTTCAGCACCAAAACCAATTCCTTTGCTTCCGACACGGTTCTGGATAATTTTCTCCAGGCCGTCAAATGCACCACCGCAAATAAAGAGAATATCGGTTGTGTCGATCTGCATAAATTCCTGATGAGGATGCTTGCGCCCTCCCTGGGGTGGCACGCTGGCTACCGTTCCCTCCAGGATTTTCAGCAATGCCTGTTGGACACCTTCACCTGAAACATCGCGGGTAATGGACGGGTTATCTGTTTTACGGGCGATTTTATCGATTTCGTCGATATAAACAATACCTTTTTCTGCCTTTTCCAGGTCGTAATCTGCTGCCTGGATTAGCTTCAATAAAATATTTTCCACATCTTCACCAACATAGCCGGCTTCAGTTAATGAGGTGGCATCGGCTATGGCAAATGGGACATTCAGTATGCGAGCAAGGGTCTGAGCCAAAAGTGTTTTACCCACTCCGGTAGGACCAACCAAAACTATATTGCTTTTTTGCAGCTCAACATCTTCTACTTTTTGACCGGCATTGACTCTTTTATAATGGTTATATACCGCAACCGCCAGGCTTTTCTTAGCACCTTCCTGTCCAATAACATACTGGTCAAGCACTTCCTTAATATCCTGAGGATTGGGAAGATCGACATGGCTTAATTCGGTCTCATCGCCGATTTCTTCTTCAATAATTTCATTGCACAGCTCTATGCACTCATCGCAGATATATACCCCCGGTCCAGCCACCAGTTTGCGGACCTGTTCCTGGGTTTTCCCACAAAATGAGCACTTTAGATGCCCTTTTTCTTCATTAAATTTAAACATGTGGAGAGTCACCTCATCTCCATTTTGTATTTCGATTATTTTTCTCTTTGAACCAGTATTTCATCAATTAAGCCGTATTTCTTGGTGTCTTCAGCCGACATAAAGAAATCGCGATCTGTGTCCCGGGCGATAGTTTCAACAGACTGCCCGGTATGATCAGCAAGTATAACATTGAGTGTTTCGCGGATCTTCAGGATCTCGCGGGCGTGAATTTCGATATCGACTGCCTGACCCTGCGCTCCGCCGGCCGGCTGGTGCAGCATAATCCTGGAATTAGGCAGAGCAAAACGTTTCCCTTTTTCCCCGGCCGCTAAGAGCACCGCTCCGAAACTGGCGGCCAAACCGACACAGATTGTCGAAATTTCGGGTTTAACATACCGCATTGTATCATAAATAGCCATTCCGGCATATACTGAACCACCCGGTGAATTTATATAGAGGTTAATATCTTTTTTTGGGTCTTCCGATTCCAGAAAAAGCATTTGGGCTACTATCAAATTCGCCACATTATCATCAATCGCACTACCAAGGAATACAATACGGTCCTTTAGCAAACGCGAGTAAATATCATAAGCTCTTTCACCGCGGCTTGTTTGTTCAACAACCATCGGTACTAAAATACTCATTGATTATGAACCTCCTTAATTCTATTATACTACTCTTTACTCTTTTCAGAAGCGGCTTTTCTTTTCCTGGCCACGGGCTTTGCTAGGGTCTCACCTTTTTTCGCTTTATCTTTTTCCACCGCTTTTTTTGCCGGCTTTTTAGCTGCTTTTTTCGGCTCTTTTTTATCCGGCTTATCTGCTTTTTCGTTTTTCGGTTTTTCCTTTTTAACTTTTTTAATTTTAGCTTCGGCAACCATTATGTCGATTGCACTGCGGATACGCAGTTCTTCCTGAATGACAGGCAGACGTCCCTGCTTCTCAAGAATATCTTTAATTCTATCAGGATCATCGTTATAGCTTTCTGCAATCTCCTTAATCTTGGCATCTACTTCGCTGTCTTCAATGATTATTCCTTCTTTTTTAGCTATAGCATCAAGGACAAGATTAGCCCTTGTTACCTTCTCGGCTTCTTCCCGTCTCTCTTCACGAATTTCCTCCTTGCTTTTACCTGAAAGTTGGATAAATTGATCTAAACCCATCCCCTGCTGACGCAGATAATTTTCCATGTCCGCAAGCATCCTGTCAATCTGGCGGTCAACCAGTGCTTTTGGCGGTTCTACAACAGACAGTTCGGTAGCTTTTTCAATTAAGGATTCTTCAAGTTTTGTTTTTGACTGTTCTTCAGCACTTTTTAGCAGTTTTTCACGCAAATCTTTCTTCATCTCTTCAAGAGTTTCAAACTCACTTACCTCTTTGACAAACTCATCATCAAGCTCAGGAAGCTGCTTCTCTTTAATCTGTTTTATAGTTACTTTAAAAACGGCATCTTTACCGGCAACATCTTCTTTGCGATAATTGTCCGGAAATTTAACCGTAACCTCTATTTCTTCCTCCGGATTAGCCCCGATAAGCTGTTCTTCAAATCCGGGAATAAAGGATTTTGAGCCCAGTTCAAGCGAGTAGTTCTCAGCTTCCCCTCCCTCAAAGGGCTCTCCATTTACGTAACCTTTAAAATCAATTAATACCAGGTCGCCTTCCCTGGCAGCATCATCTTCCCTGGGAACCAGTCGGGCGTTTTGCTCCCTGAGCATAAACAGGTGGTAATCTATCTGCATTTCATCAACCTCGGCTTCTTCCTGTTCCACATCCAGCCCCCTGTATTCACCAAGTTCAACCGGGGGAATTACTTCCACCACAGCATTGAAAAGAAGCGGCTTACCTTCTTCAACCTGGACCAGCTCAAATTCCGGATGCCCTACGGGATCGAGTTCAGCTTCTTTTACCGCTCCTTCGTAAGCCGGAGGTACCAAAATTTCGAGCGCCTCTTCATGTAAAATTTCAGGTCCAAATCGCGACTCCAATATTTGGCGTGGAACTTTCCCCTTGCGAAAACCGGGCAGGTTAATATCCTTTACAACTTTGCGGTAAGCTTTCGCCAGGGCGGTGTCAACATCGGTGGCATCAACTTCTATTTCCAGCTTTATCTTAGTATTATCTATTTTTTCTGTACGGCTTAACATTATAAATCCTCTCCTAACTGCTTAGATCGGTTTTTATTAATAACTTACGGGGCTCGATGCTTTAATTAACAATAAAAACGCCTTTAAATCAGGCGTTAACAAGCATCTATATATTAACATAGAAAAAAATTAGATACAACAAAAAAATATAATCCCAGCATCTGTATTTCTAAATAATTGTGATAAATAATTGTGATAAATCTTGATTATTATCTCAAAATAGTATACAATACTGGCGAATGAGCATTCATTCATTTTAACTGGAGGCTTGATTTGGCCAAACGCAGCGGCGAAAAATACCATGTGCTTATCGAAGCAGCCGTAAAAACCTTTGCCCAAACCGGTTACCATCGGACCCGCATAGCCGATATTGCCCGAGAAGCCGGGGTAGCCGATGGCACAATCTACATTTACTTCGAGAACAAAGAAGATATCCTGGTCTCCCTTTTCCAGGATTTAATGTTCAGCTTTGTAGAAGAGCTTTGCAGTGAACTCGTCAAATGCCAAACTGCCAACGAAAAACTTGCTGCTATTATTAATTACCACCTCAAAACTCTGTCCAACAAACCGGAACAGGCCAGAGTAACCCAGATTGAATTAAGGCAGATAGACCAAACTATTAACGAAGGTATTTCCAGGCCGCTGATGAGATATTTTCAATTAATTGAGGAGGTGATTGAAGAAGGAAAAGAGCAGCATCTTTACCGGCAAAACCTCAATACAAGAACGGCCCGTAAAGTTGTGTTCGGAGCCATAGACGAAGTTGTCACCTGCTGGGTAATGTCCAGCAAGCCTTATGACCTGACCACCTTGAACGAACCTGTATATGACCTGCTGGTAAGGGGCCTGCAATAAGTTTTTTTTAATCTGCTATTTTGATACAAAAGCTTAAACTTATGTTACAAGGAGGTATTTTAATGGCCTTGAAAGAAATCAGAAAGGCTGCAGTTCTCGGCGCAGGAGTGATGGGAGCCACCATAGCCGCCCACCTGGCTAATGTGGGTATCCCAACGTACCTGCTCGATATCGTCCCCCGTGAGTTGACTCCGGAAGAAGAAAAAAAAGGGTTAACCCTGGAAAACAGGGAAGTCCGCAACCGTCTTTCGAACAAAGGCAAAGAAGATCTTCTAAAACAAAAACCGGATCCCCTTTACAGCAAGACATACATCGACCTGATAACTCCCGGCAACTTTGAAGACGACATGGACAAGCTTAAGGATGTAGACTGGGTAATCGAAGTAATAATCGAAAATATGGATATCAAAAAGAAAATATTTAAACAGGTTGAGGATAACTGGACTGAAGGTACGATAGTATCATCAAACACTTCCGGCCTCTCCATTAATGAGATGGTTTCTGAAAATTCACCGGAATTTCGCAAGTATTTCCTGGGAACCCATTTCTTTAACCCGCCTCGTTACATGAAGCTTTTAGAAATAATTCCCTGTGCAGAAACTTCTGAAGAAGTGCTTACATTAATGCACCGTTTTTGCGAAAAAGTTTTGGGAAAGGGCGTAGTATTTGCCAAGGACACACCCAACTTTATCGCCAACCGTATCGGTACTTACTTTGGTGTTTACGCCATAAAACTGATGATGCGGGAGAATATGACTGTGGAAGAAGTCGATACAATAACCGGCCCTCCGATGGGCCGGCCGAAAATGGCCTCGCTGCGCCTTCTCGACCTGGTTGGACTGGATACTTTCAGCCATGTCGCCCGAACAGTTTACGATAAATCAGATGATCCTGAAGAAAAAGAAGCCTTTGACCTGCCTGAGTTTATACAGAAAATGATTGAAAACAAGATGCTTGGCGATAAAACCAAGCAGGGCTTCTACAAAAAAGTCAAGGGCGAGAGCGGATCTGAAATATTGGCCCTCGATTATGAAAAGATGGAATACAGACCCAAGGAAAAACCACGCTTTGATATACTGGGCAAAACCAAGCGGGAAGGCTTAAACAAGGGGTTCAAAATGCTGGTAGAATCTGATGACAAAGCCGGCCGCTTCGCCTGGGAAATGACTAAACGGAACCTGCTTTACAGCGCTTCCATGGTTCCGGAAATTTCCGATGATATTGTCAATATTGACCGGGCCATGCGCTGGGGATTTAACAACAAACTTGGCCCCTTTGAAAGCTGGGATCTTATCGGGGTCCGGGAAAGCATTGAAAGGATGAAAAGCGAAGGTGAAAAAATTCCCGACAATGTAGCAGAGATGCTTGCCAACGGCTTCGATAGCTTTTATAAAGAAGACGAAAGTGGAGATCTCAGCTATTACGATTTTGAGTCTAAAAGTTACAAGACTGTGCCGGTCAGCCCGGAAATCATCAGCCTGCCGGCCCTCAAAAAACAGAGCAAACTGGTTAAAGGCAATGATGACGCCAGCCTGATCGATCTCGGGGACGGAGTTTGCTGCCTCGAACAGCATAGTCCACAACAGGCCTTATCACCACAATTCTGGGAGTTTATACATGAAGCTGTGGAGGAAGCCGAAAAGAACTTCATCGGTATGGTTGTCGGTAACCAGGAGAATAACTTTTGCGTTGGTGCCAATGTCGCAATATTATTAATGGGTGCGCAGTCGGGAGATTGGGACATGGTCGACACCGCTGCCAGGAGGCTTCAGGATGGCTTAATGGCGATGAAATATTCATCAATACCGGTTGTCGGTGCGTCCTTCCAGATGACTCTGGGTGGCGGCATGGAACTGGTTGCACACTGCGACCGAATCCATGCCGCAGCAGAAACCTATATGGGTCAGGTTGAAATGGGCATGGGCTTAATTCCCGGTGCGGGCGGCAACAAAGAACTGCTGATTCGTATGACTGAAGGCCTGGGGGACGACACCAAGGTCGACATGCTTCCCTTCGTCCAAAAAGCTTTTGAAGCAATTGCAATGGCTACGGTGGCCACCAGCGCTTACCAGGCCAAAGAACTCGGTTTCATGAGAAAAACCGACAAGGTAACAGTCAACCAGGATCACCTCATTCACGACGCAAAACAAACCGTCCTGGCCATGGTTCTTGAGGGCTACGAAACTCCCAGGCCGAAACCGATCAAGGTGCTTGGTGAATACGGCATCGCCACATTCAAGGTTGGCGTACAAAACATGCTCTGGGGCGGCTATATCACCGAACATGAACAGAAAGTAGCCAATGAAATCGCTTCCGTCTTATGCGGGGGCAATATCAAACCAAACTCGTTAGTCAGTGAACAATACCTGTTGGATATCGAAAGAGAGGCTTTCCAGCGACTCCTCGGTGAAGAGAAAACACAGGAACGCATCAGCCATTTCCTTTCCACAGGCAAGCCTTTGAGGAATTAAAGGAGGAGGTTACAAGAATGAAAGAAGCTGTTATTGTTTCCAGCGTTAGAACAGCAATCGGCAGGGCGCCGAGAGGCAAACTGCGTTTTACCCGTCCGGATTATATGGCTACAGCTGCAGTTAAAGAAGCAGTTGCCCGGGCCAAAGGCCTGGATCCTGTTGAAATTGAAGACGTTATCCTTGGCTGCTCATTCCCGGAAGCGGAGCAGGGTTTGAACATAGGAAGGATTGTTGCCCTGCAGGCCGGTTTTCCGGATAGTGTGCCCGGTCAGACAGTAAACCGCTACTGCTCATCCGGACTACAGGCCATTGCCATGGCTGCTGAAAGAATCATGTGCGGCTTTGCTGAAGTGATTGTAGCCGGTGGTGTGGAAAGCATGAGCATGGTGCCGATGGGCGGCAACAAGCTTTCCCCCAGCCCTGTCCTTGCTGAAAACCACATTGAAACCTATACTCCGATGGGAATCACCGCGGAAAATGTAGCCCAGCGTTTTAACATTTCCCGCGAAGACCAGGACAAGTTTGGCCTGGCCAGCCAACAAAAAGCAGCGGCAGCTACAAAAGAAGGCCGTT
The DNA here is from genome assembly GCA_051748565.1 of Bacillota bacterium. Lineage (GTDB taxonomy): Bacteria > Bacillota > Dethiobacteria > DTU022 > DTU022 > SKPH01. The sequence continues at coordinate 17,515 of JBNJHN010000026.1, forward strand.
TTAAGGATGAGATTGTTCCACTTAAAGTTATCGACCGCTCTGTAAGTACGGACAACAAAATCGTTGAGAAAGAATTCATCTTCGATGTTGATGAAGGAATCCGCGATACAAGTCTGGAAGCGCTCTCTAAATTACGTCCGGCTTTCCATGTCAAGGGCAGCGTTACCGCTGGCAACTCTTCGCAAACAAGCGATGGCGCCGCAGCTACTGTGGTTATGTCTGCTGAAAAAGCAGCCGCGCTGGGCTTGAAACCGCTGGCTGTCTTTCGCGGATATTCAGTAGTGGGCTGTCCTCCGGAAATCATGGGCATCGGCCCGGCAGTAGCCATTCCGAAACTGATGCAGCAGACCGGTAAAAAAATCTCCGATATCGATCTGTTTGAACTGAACGAAGCTTTTGCTTCACAGGCTCTCTACTGTGTCCGTGAGCTGGATCTTAACCCGGAGATCGTAAATGTCAATGGTGGAGCAATCGCTCTCGGACACCCTCTGGGCTGTACCGGGGCCAAGCTTACCTCAACTCTTCTGCACGAGATGGAGCGGCGCAATTCCCGCTTTGGAGTCGTTTCAATGTGTATCGGTGAGGGCATGGGCGCCGCGGGGCTGTTCGAAAGAGCATGATTATTTAAATAGATTTAACTGCACTGTAAGGCACAGCACAGGGGTACAAAGCTTAAATCATTAACCTCTTTATGGTATGATTAAGTCACGTACCCCTTTATTTTTAATCAGATTCCGTAAAGCATAACATGGGAAAAATATTAAACTTAATGGTCACAGCTTATGCAGCAACTGCTTAATTAAATTAATCGGGACATGATTTTCAAGGAGGAAAAATATGACTCCAAAGGATGAACTTTTTAAGAGGATAAAAAAGCTCCAGAGAATGATGCAGAAAGATGGGATTGGCGGGGCATTGGTGGTACAGCGGACCGACTTGTTTTATTTTAGCGGAACCGGACAGGATGCCCATTTGTTAGTTCCTGCAGAAGGTGAACCAGTACTGGCCGTAAAAAAATCAGTGGCCAGGGCTGAGCAGGAGAGTTCCCTGGATAATATAGTTCCATTTGAAGGCTGGGACAAACTGTATGCAATGGTCAATGATTTAATCCCTGCGGGATCACAAATCGGTCTTGAAACCGATGTTCTACCGGCTAACCTATATTTTCGTTATGAAAACTTACTCGAAAAATACAAGATAATTGATATTTCAAAGCGAATCCGTCAGATCCGTGCGATTAAATCTGAATATGAAATTAGCCTAATGCTTGAAGCAGCAAAGATTAGCGAATCAGTTTTCAGCCAGGCAAGAGAAGTAATCAGGTTAGGATTAACCGAAGTTGAACTGGCAGGGCTGCTTGAACTCCACGCAAGGACGTTGGGGCATCAGGGAGCTGTAAGAATGCGTGGTTTTAACCAGGAACTTTACTATGGCCATATCATGGCCGGAGAAAATGCAGCGGCGATAAGTTTTTTTGACGGGCCTACCGGAGGTTCGGGCTTAAACCCATCTTTCCCCCAGGGCGCCGGTGCAGCAGTAATTAAGCAAAACGAGCCAATCCTGATTGACTTTGTAAGTGTACTTGGTGGATATATGGTCGATCAAACCCGCATTTTCTGCCTGGGAGAAGTGCCCTTGCACCTTCAGGAAGCATACAAAAATGCAGTTCTAATCCGGGATGCCCTTTCTAAAATGGGCAAACCCGGCATAAAAGGCAGCGCACTTTACAAAAAAGCAGAAGAAATGGCCAGGGAAGCAGGCCTGGCCAATCATTTCATGGGTTATACTGAAAAAGTCAGCTTTATCGGGCACGGAGTGGGACTTGAACTCGATGAAATGCCTGTAATTGCCGGCAGTTTGGATCAAACCCTGGAAAAAGGAATGGTTTTTGCCCTTGAACCAAAATTCATATTTCCCGGTGAGGGTACAGTCGGCATTGAAGATACTTTTGTTGTGAACAGTACCCATTTAAGGCAGCTAACCGGCTACAGTGATCATATTCAGGTACTATAAAACTGCAGCTCTGCATTTAAGATAGCACCCGCTGTATGCTTGAATCTATACCACTAAAAGCAAAACACAATGGACGCTGAAAAACAATTTGCGGAACCGAACCGGCTCCTTCTTTGCAACTATCAACCACCGGTTGTGCATCCGGCTATTAAGAGTATTGCCATTGAGATCAGGGCCAGAATCAGCAGAGATACTCGGCTCATTAAAATCCCTCCTTTGCTTATTAATATAATTAATAACATAATTAATACTTATTAGCAATTGTCTATTTAAAATTTACTTTTACGATCAACATTTTATGTTAACAAGAAAATTAATAAAAAAATAGTAAACCCCTATTTTAAGCTCTTTTATAAAGCAAATACCTGTTCTACTCACAATATGCACAAGGTTATCCACAGCCAAAACCCTTTATTTCCATTCCACAAATCTATTATCCACAAATTTAGCAGTTAGTAACCATAATACATCTCCTGATTTTCCCATAAAAGATGGCATGAAAATTGATATAAATGTCTGAGAAAAAAGATCCCAAAAAAAAAGGGAAAATTAATTTCTTAGCGAATTAGGATTTATAAAAATATCATTTTAGTTTAAGGAGGCAGAGGCATGGAGGTTAGAGTAAACGAAGATTGCAGCGCCTGCGGTATCTGTGAGGACATTTGCCCGGAAGTTTTTGAATTAGGAGATGAATTTGCAGAAGTAAAAGTAAACCCTGTCCCGGCAGAATACGAAGAAAAAGTTCGTGAAGCGGCTGAAGAATGCCCAACCGAATCCATTGAGATTTCCTAATCAACCAAAAGCAATAACCCAGTTGCAAATAGAACCCGCTTACTAAGCGGGTTCTTTCATTTATTTCAATAATCTTTAAGGTATGGCCTTATAATTATGCTGCTTGATACAGTAGAAGGATTTATCTTATGAACTGAAGAATATTAGTTTTAAATATGCAAACAAATAGCAGGAGGCAGTAACCACACTTGGACCAGGAAAAATTATTGGAATCCATACAAATCTTAGAAATAAAACACGGGCAAATCAAGCCTGTGAGGAGTCTGGCCTACCATTCCAGCCAGGTTGCGGATGGATCTCTTTTTGTTTGCATCAAAGGCTATAAAACTGACGGGCACCGATTTCTAAAACAGGCGGTGGAGAACGGAGCAGTAGCTGCAGTTGTTGAATACTTCACGGACGGTATAACTATCCCTCAGTACCGGGTTAAAGACAGCCGCCTGGCCCTGGCTGCGCTGGCCGATCGTTTTTACGGAAACCCTTCCGGGAGCCTTAAGATAACCGGGGTAACAGCCACGAATGGAAAAACAACCACCACTTACATGATTAATACTATCTTTGAAGAACATGGCCTTAAAACCGGTCTGGTTGGAACTGTTATCGTCAAGATCGGTGACAAGGTTCAGCCTGCAGAACTGACCACCCCTGAATCACTTGATCTGCACCGTTATTTTCGAGAGATGGTCGATGCCCGTGTCAGCCATGTGGTGATGGAAGTCTCCTCTTCCGGATTGGAACTTAAACGGGTAGGCAGTGTTGATTTCGATGTAGTAGTCGTTAATAATATCAGTCGTGAGCATATCGACCTACACGGTTCATTTGAAGCATATTTCAAGGCCAAGGCAAGCCTGGTCCGGGAAGCACGGGAAGATCAATGGGCCGTTTTGAATCTTGACTGCCCTCAAACAGCATCACTTGCCAGTGAAACCAGGGCTAAAACCTTCACCTACGGCCTGAAAAATAATGTAGCCGATTGTATTGTCAGTGATTTAGACCTGAGCACGGGTAGAGCCATTTTTAATGTCCAACTGATGAAAAATAATCCAGCCAAACTATTTGCCGCTCAGCCGGATTCATTTTCCATCGAACTCTCAGTTCTCGGCCTGCACAGCGTTTATAACGCTATGGCAGCGATACTGGTCGCCCTGCTGCACGGTATCCCGGCGACAACTATTCAAGAGGCGCTGCGGAAATTTCGAGGGGTTGAGCGCCGTTTCGAACTTATTTTTGAAGAAGATTATAAGGTTATTGATGACCACTTCGCCAATAGCGGAAATATAGATGTTACCCTGGAAACCCTTCAGCTGATGGACTATGAAAAGCTGCACCTGGTTTATGCCATCCGGGGAAGCCGCGGAGTTACGGTAAACCGTGAAAATGCCGAGGCTATAGCACACTGGGCCCCAAAACTGGGATTGGGAAAAATCATCGCCACGACCAGCACAGGGCATGTCGGAGAAAAAGATATCGTCACTGCTGAAGAGCGGAAGGTTTTTGAAAATATTATGCGGGAGGCCGGTATAAAAACAGAAATATATGAGCAGCTGCCAGAGGCGATAGCCCTTGGTTTATCTGAAACAAAACCCGGGGATGTTCTTCTGCTGGCAGGCTGCCAGGGCATGGATTACGGTGCATCAGTCTGCCTTAAACAAATTCACCAGTTGAGGCCGGATCTGCCCGGGGAAAAGGTATTTGCAGCCCTTAAATTCCGGGTCGCCGGTGTATAAAATTAAACCTCTTTGATTTCGATTCCACCCATTATAGCCCGGGCCTGGATGCGAAGAATACTACTTGCTGATTCAGTTATGTTTTGTTCCACTTTGCGACCGGCGACTAGGCCTCCATTATCCAGCCCTTTAAATGTCACTCCGCCCAGGACCGCCGATCCCTCGTATATTATGGCCAGATCTTTCGGTATTTTAACATCTATTCCACCCATAACAGCGGTGAGATCGAGCACCGTTTCTCCTTCTGTAATTTCAGCAGCGGTCAGATCCATCTCTATGCCGCCCATGAAAGCAAAGTAGCTTCCTCCTTCGAGCTTCCAGGGTTGAGGACCACCTACGTTTGCGCCGCCCAAAAAAGCAAAACGCCCACCCCTGTTGCTGCTTTTTGTTTTACCCCGGAGGAGGCTGAAACCGATGAAAATTAAGATTAACGGCCAAAACAGGTTCCAAAACAGGCGGAGATCAACATCAAATAATCCCAGGTTACGACCAAGGTAAATCACACCTATAGTTATCGCTATCAGGCCAGTAATAAATTGCCCCCAGGAAAAATAGATCTTTTTTTTCCCGCCTGCATTCGAAGAACCGAATGATAAGAAAAGCCAGTTCAGGCCAATGACCAACGGGATTACAGGCCAGAGACTTAATGCCTGCCTGATGTCTATCTCAATACCCAGATCCAGATTATTTAAAAGCAAAATCACACCGATTACAACTATGGCTATACCAACTATCAGTCTCGCGCTGATCAAGCGCATATTTTACACCTGCTTTCAACTATTTGTATTACTTAATAAATTATCATAAGCAGTAGTAATTTGCACTAAAGATTTAGAGCTTAATCTGTAAAATAGATTAACAGGCCTGCATTGCGCCTGCATTGCGCCCGTTGACTTTTTATTTTTCACATGCTAAAATTAACAGCGCACTTGTTATATATTACGGTGGGTGTAGCTCAGTAGGTTAGAGCGCCAGGTTGTGGCCCTGGAGGCCGTGGGTTCGAATCCCATCACTCACCCCAGGTTTTTCCAATCAAGCTGTAAATAGTTTAACTGCTGGGGCGTAGCCAAGCGGTAAGGCACGGGTCTTTGGAATCCGCATGCGTAGGTTCGAATCCTACCGCCCCAGCCATTTTTATACCCTTTTTTAGGGTTTTTTCGGGGCTCTCACCTGCTTTGTGTGCATATAGGGTCCGGGCCCGAAAAGTTCATCGATAATTTGAACGGCAATGCGGTAAG